>JAAUTJ010000392.1 GCA_012031475.1 Leptolyngbyaceae cyanobacterium SM1_3_5
AGGAGGAACGTCGGGATGCCTGAGAAACGCTACGCGATCGATCCGAACTCAGCTAGAAGGATGCAGAATTCGAGTGTCGTTCCACTTCAAGGAATTACAGCGAGAGACAAATCCGATCGTTCGAGCCAACATTGCCCAATATTTTGGCCGAGGCAACTGCGACTTTGGCGCTGCTAGAAGCTGAGGAAGCCCGTAAGATTGCATGAACTTGTCCCAATCAGGCTGCGGCGCGACGTTCACACCTGCATGGTTCAAAGGTAGCTGCTGGCCTGACGGGTAAACATCGTGTGATAGCGATTGCCCTGCGCCATCAGTTGCTCGTGGCTGCCCTGCTCGACAATTTGGCCGTGTTCCAAAACGACAATGCGATCGGCCAGTTTTGCCAGCGCGAGCCGATGGCTGACCACAACGGTCATGCGACCTTGGGCGATCGTCTTGAAGATGCGGTAGATTTCATGTTCATTTTTGGGGTCGAGGGCGGCTGTCGGTTCATCAAAGACGAGCAGTTCGACTTGCGAGAGGCGAATCAGAGCGCGGGCGATCGCCAACCGCTGCCACTGCCCGCCTGAGAGATCCACGCCCTGCTCAAACTGTTTGCCCAAGGGCGTTTCGAGTCCCTGACTCAGTTCGCCCACCAGATAATCAATTCCGGCATCCTGCAAGACGGCCTGAATCGCTTGGTCTTCGGTCAGCTTCGGCAAAAAGCCCCAGCCGACGTTTTCGCGCAGCGTGGCCGGAAAGTGCGCGTAGTCCTGCATGACGACGCCGATCCGCGATCGCAACTCGGTCAGGTCAAGCGATCGCAAGTCCTGGTCGTTCCAGTAGATCGATCCCTGCGTCGGGTCATACAGCCGACAGAGCAGCTTTGCCAGCGTGGTTTTGCCTGCGCCATTTTCGCCAACCAGCGCGACCATTTCACCGGGACGAACCGTCAGGTTAATTTGCTTGAGCGTCGGTTTGTTGCTGCCCGGATAGGCAAAGGTCAGGTCTTGAAGCTGAATGCCGCGATCGACCGGGGCGATCGAGTCGATCGATTTGAATGCTGCCTGACCGCTGATCAGCTGCGGCTGGAGGTCGAGAAGCTGGAAGACCGGACTGGTTGCCAGCGCGACATCGTAAATGTCGCCCGTGTTGCCAATCAGGATGTAGAGACTGCGGCGCACCTGAAGGATGATGCCCGTGTAGAGGGCGAGATCGCCTAATGTGTAGCTGCCTTGCAAAACGCCCAGAACGACGTAAACATAGGGAATTGCTGCGCCCACGCCGCCGATTAGCGCCCAAATCACAACGGCGGCGGCTCCTTCGCGTCGCACCTGCTCCATGCTGCCAAACATGCGATCGAACAAACTGCGCCAGCGATCGAGCAGCACGGTTTGCAGTGAAAACAAACGGACTTCTTTGGCGTAGGCTTCGCCCGTCACGACTTTGGCGTAGATGTCCATCTCGCGAGTCAAGCCCGCTTGCGTTTCTTCAACCCGCCAGCTTTTCCGGTGGTGCTTCATCTCCACCACGATCGAGGGAATCGAAGCGGCCAGCAGCATCAGCGGAACCCACCAGGCGATCGAGGCGGACAGCAAAACCGAGGGCACAAAGATGAAGACGCCCACTAATGTCGCCGCCACGATAAACGAAAGTCGCTGGAGCCGCTGCATTCCTTTGTCGGTCAACTCCAGCAGGTTGAGCAGTTCCGGGGTTTCAAACAGGGCAATGTCGTCGAAGTGGGCAACCTTGTGGAGAACTTGACCCTGGACATGACCCTGGACTCGATCGCGCAAGGCGGCAAACAGCGTTGTGCCGATCGAGTCCACCGAGTCCACCACCAAATTCAGCAAAATTGCGCCGCCCAAACTCCATAGCAGTTTCGGTTCAGCCAGCAAAACGGAAATCGCGTTGGAAATTGCGCCTTGTCCCAGCAGAAGCGCCGTTTCATCGATCACCAGCTTGCTGAGAAACAGCGAGATAGATGGGCCTGTTCCGGTCAAAAAGTTGAGTAGGGCAAGATGGCGCAGTTCGATCGGCGCGGCCTGCATCACCATCCGCAGGCTACGGCGTAACGCTTGGAATGGAGCCGGGTGTGGCTGCATGAATTCTCCTGAAGCCTTGGTAGAGCGGATTCAACCGTATTAGAAACACGGCGATTCGCTGACTTTCCAGGAATGAGGCGTGGTTGCTCGGTCAGGGCGATCGCTGCCACAAACCCTTGAACATCTGATGTCAGTTGCCTGTCAGCCATTGCCGATCGCCAGTTTCGATCGGGTCGATCTTGCGTATTTCCAGCGAAACCGAAAGGTAAGCAGCGCAAATAAACCCGTAAATTAACGATCCTCGAATCCATGCTCCACTCTGCACAATAAGCACATCTTCATCTAAGGTGTGCTGACGATGACTGCAATTCCTTCGCCTCGATATTCAGCAATGGCTCTCCTGGTGGGCTATCACCAAAATCCTTCCGTAGCCGTTCGCAATCAGATTGTGCAAATAAATACAGGATTGGTGCGTAAAATTGCACATCGATTGAGCCACCAATGCTCAGAACCGTATGAAGACCTGGAACAAATTGGCTACCTTGGATTGATTCGAGCGATCGAGCGTTTCGATCCTTCTCACGGCTGTGCCTTTAGCTCCTTTGCCGTTCCCTACATTCGCGGTGAAATCTTGCACTATCTGCGCGATCGCAGCGGCACGGTGAAGATTCCCCGTCGCTGGCAGGAATTGCAAAAGCAAGGCCAGCGTGTGCGTGAAAAGCTGACAAAATCGCTGGGACGACAGCCAAGCGATCGCGAAATTGCCGAGGCGCTCGACATCTCCGTGAGCGAGTGGCAAGACATCCGCCTGTCGAGCCAGAATCGATCGCTGCTGAGCTTGGACGCTACCATTAGCCATCAGGCCGACTCACCTTTGACCTTGGGCGACACGCTGCCCGATTTGCACATGCAAACGCTGCAAAGCTGGGAAGAAGACCGCCATCAACTGCAAGCGGCCATGAGTCAGCTTGAAGACAAAACCAGAGCGGCGATCGAATATGTTTACTACCGGGACATGTCGCGCAAAGAGGTTAGCGAGTGCATTGGTGTCAGTCCGATGACGGTGACGCGCCGAATTCAGCGCGGCATTCAGCAGATGGTAACGACGCTCCAGCCGCTTGAAACTGCGGAGGCGAACTAGTCAAAGCTGGTCAAGTTCCAGTATTCGTCTTCGGTGATTTTGCCGGATGCGAGCCAGTCGCCCACACGATCGAGCAGGACAAGGATGGCAAGTTCGCGATCGACGAATTGACAAGCGGCTGTAATCGCCGCTCGAAAGCTGGAATATTCAGCCGCATCATCACAACAGTCTTTCAGCTTGGGTGGATAGCAGTGGAAGCAAAAGCTATCTTGACGCTGCACAACTTGAATTTGCCAGCCATGATAAACAATGCTCTGTGGTTTAAGTTTACGCATGTTGCGATCGAGCAGGGACAACAAAAAACCTGCTTGTTAGCAGTGTTCCCTCCTTAGATTCACGGATACCAAATCCAGAAAATTTTCTGTTGGGCATCCTGCATTTTGTGCCAACGAGCAGCTATCTCAATTCTGCAAAACGGACTGTCCCTCTCTCGAAGCCCTAGTTTTTCACGGTTTGATGAATGACTCGCAGCGGCAGCTTGACCAGATCGATCGCGTGGTAGCGACGAGAAATATTAATTCCCACTGCTGATTTGACCAGATACAGCAGGTATACGCTTAGCATTATGACGATCGCCCATTGCAGCTTCTTCATCTTTCTTCGCAATATTATGAAAGCTGTACTGTTATAGCACTGTAACCGGGATGGAACCAAAATGCTGTCGGAGATCGATCGCCGAGCCATTCGCCGCGTGATTGAGCGGCAGCTTGAAGCGTTTGGGCGCGATGATGCAGACGCAGCGTTTGCCTTTGCCAGTCCTGCAATTCAAGCACAGTTTGAATCACCAAGTCGATTTATCGCAATGGTGCGATCGAGCTATGCGCCCGTTTATCGTCCGCGATCGATTCTGTTTCAAGACATTGTGGCGATCGAAGGCTATCCCGCTCAAAAGCTGACGCTGATGGATGCTAACGGCGATTTATTCACGGCGTTCTATGTGATGGAGCCGCAGCGGGATGGGCGCTGGCGCATTCAGGGCTGCTTTTTGATGCCGCTGGAGGCGATTCACCCTGATGAAGACTGACCCATGAAAACTGAAGGCATTCACCACATTGCGATCATCTGCTCAGATTACGATCGCTCCAAACGCTTTTACACCGAAGTGTTGGGCTTTACCATCCTGGCCGAAACCTACCGCGCCGATCGCCAATCCTACAAGCTGGATTTGTGCGTCAGCGACAGGGTGGCGATCGAACTGTTTTCCTTTCCGCGTCCGTCCGATCGTCCGAGTCGCCCGGAAGCTTGCGGCCTGCGCCACCTCGCCTTTGCCATTGCCGATCTTGATGCGGCCTGCGCGGAGTTGCGATCGCATGGCGTGGCGATCGAGCCGATTCGGGTTGATGAACTGACGAATAAACGCTTCACGTTCTTCCAAGATCCAGACGGCCTGCCGCTGGAACTGTATGAACGCTAGCGCGTTTCGCAGCCAATGCCGTTTGCAGAATGATCTCTACCGCCATCGAAGTAATGCGGATCAGGCGGGAGAACCGGAAAGTTTCGGTATGGAATATCTGCACAGTCGAGATCTGGCGGGGGTGGAGCAATGCAGATCGTGGGATAGCTGGGGATCGCAGGTCGATCGCGCCTGCCGCATCGGGATGGCAAGCATCAGCGCGAGAGCGATCGCTGCTAGTAAAAGTCTGCCCATTCGTCTCCAGCGAACCTGTCTCATCGATTTTTTTACCTTGCGGTCAAAACGCTTTGCACTTCAGCAAATTCTAGCCGAAGCCGTTTTGGTCAAGGCGAATAAATCAACTATCTTAACTGAGCCGATGATAGGAGAACCTGATTCAAGCTGATGTGACACGGGGAAAAGATTTCAGACTAAACCGTGCGGCGATCGATCGTTTGCGTGAGGCGATCGATCGAACTGGTCAGCCGTTCTTGGGCAACCAAAGCCGGATCAGCAGCAGGTGCTTCGATCGCTTCTTCACGACTAAAGCGGCGTTTGGCTGCTTCGAGTGCCCGAACCATCAAAAAGATTGCAAACGAAACCACCAAGAAATTCAGTACCGCTGCAAGAAATAAGCCATATTTAACGCCATTGGCCTGTAAATTTGCCAGGTCGTCCACATTGGCAGCTTTCAGGGCTGGATTCAAAACGATGGGTGTCACAATGTCCTCCACAAACGAAGTGACAATTTTTCCGAACGCGCCACCG
>JAAUTJ010000393.1 GCA_012031475.1 Leptolyngbyaceae cyanobacterium SM1_3_5
CACTCGTCGCAGGGAATGTGCGTGGTTGCCAGCAGTGCCCGCAGCGGCCATTTGGTGAAGGGCGATCGCGCCACAAACATCATCCCAAATCGATCGACGTTAGCCTTTTCCGCCAGCAGTTCCGTTTGTCCAGGGTAAAGGTGGCCTGCGGCTTTCCAGGCAGATTTGGCGATCGGAGCGGTCACAATGCCCTGAAATTCTCCGGCCAATGTGCGATCGATCGCCGCCTCCAACGCCCGAAAGCTAACTTCGCCACTTTCGGCACTTTCCACGCCCCACTCGATCGCACCACACGGCAAATCAATCAAAGAAAAGCGATCGGGATTGGCTAAACCAGGGAGGCGATCGACTGTCCGCTGAAGTTGAATTGAACTGCCGAACAGGGTGAAATTCGCTTGAGTAGCGATCGATTCATCGGCTAACGCTTTGAGGACGACTTCAGCACCAATTCCGGCGGGATCTCCAAGGGCGATCGCAATACGAGGAAGCGAGGATGTCATGTGAAATTGAGGTGGAAATAGCAGGACTGAGTTTGCTGTCCAAACTGCTTTAAAATACTGGGTGCAGGTTCAATCGTCTTAACGTTGCGTCATCCGCGCATCTTGTATTTCAGGAGTTTTTCATGAACGGGGAAATTTTGAACGCCGGAGTGCTTTCCTTCACCTTGATTTTGGTGGGGTTGGGCATGGGCTTTTTGCTGCTGCGGCTTCAGGGCGGCGAAGAATAGATCGATCGACCAGGCTGCAAATCTCAGTCTGGTCAATCTTCCGGCTCATCGAGATGTTCAGCCACCTCGCGATAGAGATTCAAGACGTGGCTGTCTTTGAGGTAGTAGAAAACGTTGCGCCCCTGCTTGCGATAGCTCACCAGCCGCAGTGCCCGCAGTGCCCGAAGCTGATGCGACACGGCAGATTCGCTCATCTTCACCAAAGCGGCCAAATCGCAAACGCACAATTCCTGAGCGGTCAAGGCGGACAGAATTCTGAGTCGATTCGCATCGCCCAACAGCGCAAAAATTCGGCCATGCGTTGCGCCTTCTCGACCTTGAGGACGCGATCGTGCAGTTGGCGGACATGGTTGAGGTCTACTGGATGCTGAACCGAGCAGACGGCATCTTCGATAGTGACAGGCAGCGGATCAGTGGGCATTGCGATCGCTCGAAAAACGTGAGGTTCAGCCGTGCGGCAGGCGATCGGCTGTGCCTCCAGCGTAGCAAGTTTACGGGTTGCCTCGCCTGGGAGCGCTGAATTCTGATAATCTTATAAAAAGTTAACGATTTTTTAAGCATCCCTCATGAGCGTACTAATTGTTGGTGCAACTGGCACCTTGGGAAGGCAAGTCACGCGCCGCGCCCTCGATGAGGGATTTGAAGTGCGCTGTTTGGTGCGCGGCTTCAAGAAAGCAGCATTTTTAAAGGAGTGGGGCGCAGAACTGGTGCGCGGCGACTTGTGCAAGCCTGAATCGCTGGCTTCTGCCTTTGAAGGCGTGACGGCTGTGATCGATGCGGCGACGGCTCGCCCGACTGATTCGCTCAGCATCCGCGAAGTCGATTGGGACGGCAAGGTCAATCTGATTCAGGCGGCAAAAGCGGCGAACGTCGATCGCTACATCTTTTTTCGATCCTCGATTCTGAGAAATTCCCCGACGTGCCGCTGATGGACGTGAAGCGCTGCACCGAACTGTATTTGGCCGAATCCGGCTTGAACTACACGATTCTCAAGCCCGCCGGATTTCTGCAAGGCTTGATCGGCCAGTACGCCATCCCGGTTCTGGAAAATCAGGCCGTCTGGGTGATGGGCGAAACCGCCCCGATCGCCTACATGGACACGCAGGACATCGCCAAAATTTGCCGTCCGCGCCCTCAAAGTTTCTGAAACCGAAAACCGCACCTTCCCCGTTGTCGGCTCTCGCGCTTGGGGGCCATACGAAATCATCCGCCTGTGCGAACGCTTATCGGGCAAAGAAGCGAAAGTAACCCGAATGCCGATCGGTGTTTTGCGAGCTTCGCGCCGGATGACGCGCTTTTTTCAGTGGGGCTGGAACGTCTCCGATCGACTGGCCTTTGCCGAAGTGATGGCAACCGGAAAACCGCTCGACGCCAACATGGACGAAACCTATTCGGTGTTCGGACTCGATCCGAAAGAGATGACGACCTTGGAATCGTATTTGAAAGAATATTTCGATCGCATCCTCAAGAAGCTCAAAGAACTCGACTTTGAGCGCGAAAAACAGAAGAAGAAAAAGCGCACTCCGTTCAAAACGCCTTCTTAAATTGTCCAAGATGAAATTGCCCAAGATGACCGCCCTGCTTGAAGAAGTGGGGCGATCGCGCTTTAATATTGCATTCCAATTGCGACTTTTTAATTGCGACTTTGCAATTCGCCTTCCGGCCAAAAAACGATCGAGGTGTCGAGCGGCTGCAACTGCGTACCCGGATAGTAAAAGTTAAGAATCTGAGCGTTTGTCCAGCCCATCTCACCCAGATTGTAAGACCCCGCCTGACTCATGCCGACTCCGTGTCCCAAGCCACCGCCGACAAAAGCATAGCCTTTCAGCGTCCGCTGCGGCGGGGGTGCATCCGGGGCAGGAGTCGGAGCGTTTGCCGGAAGCGGTTCGTAGATTGGATCGAGGTAAAACAAAGTGCTGGTGGGCGGAAACAGTGCCCGCAGAATTTCGTCTTTTTGCAGTTCGACCGTTCCCACGTCAGTGGCGATCGCAATTCGCTGCACTCGTCCGGCAGGCGATCGCTCCAAAATTTGCAGTTCGCGCACCTGCGTCAAATTTGCCAAAGGCTGCTGCGTGTTTTGCAAATACTGCCGCAGTCCAGCCGCGATTTCTGCGAGGGTCGTTTCGCGCCGCCAGCGAAATTGCGCCCAGCCGTTTTCGTTGAAGCCGTCTGGCGATCGGGCAATGAACTGGCGGAAATTGTTTTCATCCGACAAGGGGAAGCGGGCGAGGTCCCAAATTGGCTGCGGCGAATCCACAACCGCCTGCAAATACGGACGTTCGACCCCGTTCCACACATCGTTAAACGGCGCGGTGATGCCGCCTGTGGTGGAAGAGTAGAGCGCATCGACCAGTTCACTATTGTGTGTCAGCACCAAACCGCGTGTGCTGGTAATGGCGCGATCGGTATTGGGAGCCGCACCGCCAATGCCTTCATACACCTGACACTGCGTATCCGCACAAAGCTCATAGTCATCGATCGCAAACCGCCGCAAATTCCGCAGGGCATAAGTCCGCGCCAAAATCGCCTGTGCTTCGATCGCGGGCTGTGGCGCACCCGTACCGATTTCGTGCGGAACAACACCGCGCAGATACGCTTCGATCGGGACAGGATTGACCAGCGTGTAGGTTCCGTAGGCGTTGGGCTGAAGCCGCAGACTGCCTGCATACAAACGGCGATTGCGCTCTCGATTGCGCGTCACAAACAAGCGCTGGCTGGGAATCGTAATTTCGACGCGATCGCGCTGATATCGAAAGCCGTTCAGCACAAAGGCGGCTTTGGGAATTGCCGTTTGCGTTTGGGAATCGATGATGGCCGTGCGCGAACCGTTGGCCTGCAAGTTTTGCAAGAGCAAGCGGCGCAGGAGGGGCGTAGTGTAGGTGTCGCGCTTTGCCCAAACCTGCCAGCCGCGCGGCTGCGCGATTTCAACCTCGACCCCTTTCGATCGCCAAAGGTTCGCGCTATATTCAGCGCTTTCAAAGCTGCGGTGCGAACTGAGCAAAACCCGCTCGATCTGCTGCGGTTGGGGAAGCGCCATCATGCCGATTTCAAACTCGACCGGATTGGCAGTGGTCAGGGTTTGTTCGCGCCCGTTCGTGTCAAATTTCAAGGTCATGTTCTGACCGGATGGCGGCTGAATCGTCAAGGTTTGCGTCGGTTCAGAACCAAACCGCTGCACCACGCCGACATCAATCACCGGATCGTCGATCGGCTGCGGAGCCGTCTGCGCCATTGCCGTTTGCGCTATTGATTGAGTTGCGCTGCCCCAACAGAGGGAGGCGATCGCCACTGCCGCGAGCGATCGTTGGTATGTTTTCCGCATGGTGTTCAAATTGCCAGCCGTCGCATCGACCCTTATTCTAGACAATTTCCGCACAATCACTCTTGCGATCGTTGATGAATTTGTGAATTTCTATCAATTTCTCTAGAAGACAAATTAGTACTTAGCCGATAATTCAGATCATTTTGTTCCCGACTCATCATTCAACAATTTATGACTCTCATCCTGATTATTGGTAACAAAAATTATTCGTCTTGGTCGCTGCGGCCTTGGCTTGTTCTTCGGCAGTCTGGCCTGGAATTTGCAGAAGTTCGCATTCCGCTCGACCAGCCAGATACGGGCGATCGCATCCGACAATACTCGCCTTCCGGTCGCGTCCCTGTCCTGCAACACGACGATTTAACGATCTGGGAATCGCTGGCAATTTGCGAATACATTGCTGAGCTTGCGCCCGATCGATCGCTTTGGCCTGTGGATGCTTCTGCTCGTGCGGTTGCCCGTGCGGTCAGTGCCGAAATGCATTCGGGATTTAGCGACTTGCGATCGCAAATGCCCGTAGACTGCCGCGCTCGTCGTCCCCGGATGGCAACGCCCGCCGTTCAGCGCGATATCGATCGCATTGTTGAACTGTGGCAAACCTGTCGGCAGCAGTTTGGCGGCACGGGCGACTTTTTGTTTGGCGATTTTTCGATCGCGGATGCGATGTATGCTCCGGTCGTGACGCGCTTTGTCACCTATGCTGTGCCGCTGCCGCCGATCGCGCAGGCTTACGTCGAAGCGATCGAGCAGCTTCCCGCGATGCAGGAGTGGCTGGCGGCGGCGGCAGCCGAAACCGAAGTCCTCGACACCCCTTGAGACGACTTTTGCGATCGCAATTCGGGTTGGCACTGCTGCCGTCAGAATTGGGGATCGATCGCCGCGATCGCGTTAAAGTAGTGGCAATTTCGGATGTCCGCACGATGAATTACTTTCAGGCCGATCCTGCTGAGAATCCATTTGTCTATCTCAAGGTGCGGCGTTTGGCGCTGTGGCTGATCTTGCTGTCGCTGCTGTTGGGCATCGTGCAGGGAATTGTGGCGAGTGCGCTGCAAATCGAGCCGACCGATGTGGTTTGGACATGGGTTGTCTACATCGTTGTGATGGTGTCGCTGTGTCTGCTCGTTTTGTGGCAGTTCGATCGCCATCAGGTGCAGCTTGAAGACGTGGCGGGACGAGGCTGCGATCGCGCCAACTGGCTGAGGCTGGCAGGCTTGACGGTGGCCGTTTTGCTGTCTTCGCTGGGCTGGTTTTTCGTGTCGTTTTATCTGCTGTCGCTG
>JAAUTJ010000394.1 GCA_012031475.1 Leptolyngbyaceae cyanobacterium SM1_3_5
CTCCTTAAAAATTGCCCCCGCTTCTGGTACTTCAGAGCGGGGGGCAGGCAGCTTCGGGCGACTGGTTTGCCTATGTGGGTGTAGTCAGCCTACACCTTCCGCTCTGGGTTGATCGATCGCTCTCTTGGGCGGCTCTTAACCGCAGGGCGATCGTGCTAATTGAAAGATTGGGCATGGAAAAGCGACGCCCTTTACTCACGACAAACAGCGTCGGTAAATACCAACCCGTGAGGGGCTGGCTTGGCCGATCGCTGTCGCAGAAGTGGGAGGGGATGCGTGTCATTAGAAGGTGAAACTCTTGAAGGCGAGAACCTTTTCAAAATTAGTCTTGTTTACGATACTACACGCTGTAGTATTGCCTGTCCAGTCTTTTTGCAATTTTATTTTTCAAGATTTCGATCGAGATTCAGGGTTGGCTGTTGCGTTCCCAGAAGACCCGATCGCGCCAGCCCTGAATCTGTCGATGCTCTACAGCCATTTCGAGCCGCTTTTCGGCAAGGCAGGCGTAATATTCTTCAATTTCAATACCGACAAAGTGGCGATCGAGCTTTTTTGCCACAACTGAAGTCGTTCCCGATCCGAGGAATGGATCGAGGACAACGCCTGCGATCGGACAGCTTGCCAGAATGATTTTTGCCAGCAGCTTTTCCGGCTTCTGAGTCGGATGATTCGTATTTTCGGGCATCGACCAGAACGGCACGGTGAGGTCTGTCCACAGGTTTGAGGCGGAAGTGAGGCGGAAGTTGCCGCGATCGCTGCGCTGCCAGTCTTTCGGAGTGCCTTCTGCATCCGTGTAGGGCGCACGAACCCGACGGCAGAGGCGAACCGCTTCAGCATCAAAATCGTAATCTTGGGAAACCGTGCAAAACCAAATATCTTCAGCACAGTTCTTCCAGTTCGATCGCGCACCCCGCCCTTTTTCGCGCTCCCAGGTAATCCGGTTGCGAACCAAAAAATAGCGGCTGGCAACTTCATACAGCGCAGAAGAAGATTGCCAGTCGCCGCACAGATAAATCGAGGCCGTTGGCTTCAAGCAGGGCACAAGACGCGACAGCCAAGAATCAACCCAGTCCGCGTACTCGGAGAGCGATCGCTTCTTCACCTGCTGCTGATGAAAAAGCTTATTCAGGTTGTAAGGCGGATCGAGAAACAGCAGATCGACAAAGTTTCTGGGCAGTCGATCGAGAACGGTAAATAAATCCTGACAGATCGTGCGATCGAGCAGGTCTTCGACTGGTGTGGGTCGATCGAGGTGGAGGAGTCGCGATCGATAGTGCTGCCGCTCAGCCTCGGTTAGCTGGATAGTGCGATTGTGGGGAGCCAGTGCTTTGGGTGGTTCTGACTCCTCGTGTGTCACGCTTCGTTCCTCACCAGCATGACCGGACAGTTGGCATAGACGCGCACGTAGTCGGAAAGGGATTGTCCGAGCAGGCGATCGAGATCCGGCAGTCCTCTGGCGACAGTCGGACGGCGTTCAGGTGAACCGAGCATCAGCAGATCGACATTCATTTCTTCAGCGACCTGACAGATGCGCTCACCGGGTTTTCCGGTCGGAGCGATGCATTTATAGCGGATGCCTTGTTTTTTGGCTTCGGTCGCGGCGGGAATCAGAACGGGATCTTGGTTGGGATCGGCGGGAATTTCTCCGGCTTTTTGCTTCATTTCGGGGTTGGTGTGAACCAAAATCAGTTCGCCGCCTTTGATGTCGCGCAGGAAAGCGATCGCGGACTTGAGCGCCTGCTGTGCTGAACTGGAGTTGTCCATCGCCACCATGATGCGATTGATTTTTTTGACGTAAATGTCATCTTTTACCAGCAGCATTGGGCGCGAGGCAAGCTGGAAAACATATTGGCTGACGGAGTTTTCCAAAATTGACTGGAGGCGCTTCAAGCCGCGTGAACCCATGATGATCAGGTCGGCGTCAATTTCTTCGGCCACGCGGCAGACGATATCTTTGGGATCGCCTTCGCGCAGCATCGCGGTCGATCGATTCGGATCGAGTGCCAGGGTCTGAATTGCGGTTGCCATAATCTTGCCGCCTTCTTCGAGTTTCTGCGCCATTGCGGTGGCCGAAATCTGCGATGGAACAACATGCAAGATCGTGACGTGGGCTTGAGAAATGGAGGGAATTTCCATTAGCGCTTTGAGCATCTGCTCGGCTTGTCCGGCTCCGGCAACGGCAACCAAAATTTTTTCTATCATCTTTGCCTCACTGCTTTTCTGGGCATCCGCGATCGATGTTAAAAATCAAGTTTTGGGACGATCGCCCAAACAAAACTGCAACTGTTGTTCATGATTCTTTATCTAACCACTTCAACAATTGCAGTTTTCAATCAATCCTTACACTGAGAAATTATACGTTGAATTTGCGAGTCGATCGGCAGCTTCAAGATTCGTTTTCGGCGCAGAATCGTTCGCAAAAGTTAATGGATAGAATAAACTGAGAAACAGCGGATTTGTTTCTGAAGAAATATGAATTTGTTTGTGCAAAAATTAATCTAGTCAGCTTGAGATCTATTTAGTCTGGAGGCGCGATCGATGCAACCCCAACTTCCCCCCACTGATGCCATTCAAAATCTGCCTCAACTGCTGAGCGAATCTTGGTTTGAATATCCGATTCGCGCTCAGCCGCACCATACGGACTATGCGGGAATTGTGTGGCACGGCACGTATGTCGCCTGGATGGAAGAGGCGCGGGTGGAATGTTTGCGATCGATCGGCGTCAGCTTTGCAGATCTGGTGGCGATCGGCTGCGATCTGCCTGTTGTGGACTTGTCGATTCGCTATCACCGCCAGATTCAGATGGGCATGGCCGCTGTGGTGAAGACACGGATGACGCAAAGCGAAGGGGTGCGAATTGTTTGGGACTATCAGATTCAGTCGCCCGATGCTCAAGAGCTTTACATCACGGCGCAGGTGACTCTGGTGGCGATCGATCGCGAGAAGGGAAAGATTATGCGGCAGTTGCCACCCACTGTGAAGGACGCGCTGGCGCGGTTGGCGGGAGTAGGAGGCGATCGAGGTTAGATCGGTTTTCTCGGTGATTTTGGAAAGCAGGTGGCCGACACCCGACACCCGACACCCGACACCCGACACCCGACACCCAATTACCATCCGATCGCATTTCGCAAACTCTGCCACAGGCCGTTCACAGCTTGCCAGAGGTCGCCTGTGCCGATGCCGAGGATTTGCAGGATGAGGACGATCGCGGCGATCATAATTGCGGTTCCGATCGCGGCTCTGACGACTTTGACGAGGAAGGAAAAGACGATCGCGGTGATGACGATCGCGCCGAGGAGCAATACCAGTTCCATCACGAATCACCTGTCGAAAAGTTCAGCTTGCGGATCGCTTTGAGGACTTGAAGTAGCTGTAAAAGATCGTCTAATTCAAGCAAATTCAGCAGCGGCATTAGTCGATAGATCGCAGGATTTCCAGCTTGAACCTGAATAAATTGATAGTTTAACCCGTTTGTTGCCAGTCCCCAAACTGAAGATTGAGGCTCAAGGCTTTTGTGAGTGTAAGTAAGCAGTTGCGGTAAGCCTGCCCATACGTTTGACAGTCCTTCTTTGGCTTCAATCACAAGAATCCAAAAGGGCGAAGCGCTTCTTTCAGCAGCACTTACTGCCAAAATATCCATTCGCCCTGTTACTCGTGTATCTTCACTTTCGAGGCGAATTTCGTCGATTCCTTCCTCAATGCTGAGCCGAATCGGAGGACGATAAAATCCAGCCAGCCGCAAAAGTGGAAAAACGGTCAGCGCTTTAACAATGCCTTCCGACATTTTTCCAGCATCAATGTAGGGCTGAAAATCATCGCGGATACAAATCAATTCCTGCTGTTCTGCTTCAGTTAGCGATTCCAAAGACAATTCAGATGCAAATATTCCGCCTGTTTGCCTTTGAAAATTCAGCAGCCGATGCACATCTGCAAGCGTTAGATTTCGAGCATTGAGTGTGGTTGTCATGGCGAATTCGATCGAATCTAACAATTCTAATCTTGAGGCAGGTCGCCCCCGCCCTCAATTGAATGAGTGGCTTAATGAGTGACTATTCGACCCTTCGATCGGTGCGAAGCCTTGACGCTGGACGTTTTCGGTCACGACTCGCGGTTCGAGGAATTGCAGCAGATAGTCGGGGCCACCCGCCTTGGAGCCAACGCCCGAAAGCTTGAAGCCGCCGAACGGTTGACGAGCGACGATCGCCCCCGTAATTCCCCGGTTGATGTACAGATTCCCGACTTCAAACTGGGCTTGTGCCTGCTCAATGTGGGACGGGGTGCGCGAGAACAAGCCGCCTGTCAAGCCGAAGGGCGTGTTGTTGGCAAGTTCGATCGCTTCCGCAAAATTCTTCGCCTTCATCACCGCCAAGACAGGACCAAAAATTTCGGCCTGGGCGATCGTTCCGGTCGGCGGCACATCGGTAAAGATGGTCGGTTCGACGTAGTAGCCGTGATTGGCAACGGGAATTTCGATCGCGCAGTTCGATTCGGCTTTGCCTTTGGCGATGAAGTCGCGAATCCGGGCTTGGGCGTCGCCATCGATCACGGGGCCAATTTGCGTACTCGGATTGTCGGCTTCTCCGACGTTGAGCGATCGCGCTGCCTCGACCAGTCGCGCCACGAAGGTTTCATAGATCGGCTCTAGGACAATCACGCGAGAGCAAGCCGAACACTTCTGGCCGCTGTAGCCAAAGGCCGACTGGACAACGCCTTGAACCGCCTGATCGAGGTCGGCACTTTCGTCCACGACGATCGCATTTTTGCCGCCCATTTCGGCCACGACGCGCTTCAGGTGTTTCTGTCCCGGTTGCAAAATCGCAGCTTCAGCATAGATGCGACAGCCGACTTCTTGCGATCCCGTGAACGTGATCATGTGAACATCGGGATGCTTGACCATGTGCGCCCCGATCGTATGCCCCCAACCGGGAACGAACTGAAACACGCCCTTCGGAATGCCCGCCGCAACGAGAATTTCTGAAATTTTGGCGGCGATTACGGAAGACGTTTCCGCAGGTTTTAGCAAAGTACAGTTGCCCGTCACTAGAGAGGCGACGGTCATGCCCAGCGGAATTGCCAGGGGAAAATTCCAGGGTGAAATGACGACGGCAACGCCACGCGGAAAGTAGCGATAGCGGTTCGTTTCTCCGGGCAGATCGTAGGCATGACCCCGATCGAGCCGTTCCATCTCGTCGGCGTAGTAGTTGCAAAAGTCGATCGCTTCCGAGACTTCTCCATCCGCTTCCTTCAGCGGCTTCCCGACTTCCAGCACAATCCAGGCACAGAGTTCCGCCCGTCGTGCTTCCATGA
>JAAUTJ010000395.1 GCA_012031475.1 Leptolyngbyaceae cyanobacterium SM1_3_5
ATCTCACTCCATCTCTTGAAGAAATTCAAATTGTGCCAGTGGGGCCGATCTATTTTGAGTTGCGGCTTGATCGCTGCTCCAGTCGATACAGCCAGACCATCAACGCCACCACGCCGACCTGGATTGCGAAGTTCGGCAGCGTCGTTTCCAGGTCACGGCCTGCCAGCAGTTGAAAGAAGAAAATGAAGCCGCCAATGAAGCCGGATGCGCCGAACGCCACGTAGATAAATTGGCGCAAGCCTCGGTAGGGCGCTTTGGCTTCGGCTTTGAGGCGGGCGTATTTCTCGGCAACAATGGGCTGCTTCGTGTCGGGATCGATCGGGCGGCGGTTCGGCTGTGTCATGCCTTCTAGATTACCAAACCTTTAGATTACCGAAGCTTCAGCCTACCAAATGCCGCGTCGTCCGCTGGGATGCACGGTTGCCCAGTTGGTGCGAGCCATCGCTAGCTGTTCGTCGGAGACTTTCGCGCCCGTCAGGTTCGCGCCGCACAAATTCGCGCCGCGTAGATTGGCGTTGCTCAAGTAGGCATAGCTGAGGTCTGCCCCGCGCAAATCGGCTCCGGCAAGATCGGCGTGGCTGAGGTAGGCGCGGGCGAGATCGGCATTTTTGAGGACGGCCTGACTGAGGCTGGCGCGGCCAAAATCGGCGCTGAACAAATTGGCGTTTTGAAAATTGACTTTGTGCAGCCGCGACTGGTGAAAATTCGCGTTTGACAACACGGCTCGCGGCAGGTTCAGCAGGCTCAAGTCGTGGCAGGTGAAGTCGCGCTTGCCTTTGGCATAGGCGGCTAGCAGTTCATCGGCGTTCAGCTTGGGCGTGACGGCTTTGGATGCCGAACCGCCAGAGTTGCCGCTGGTCATGGAAGCGCCGTTGGCGGGCATAGGGCGGGTGCGGACGGGCAGCGATCGCTTTGCCATTGCGCTGGTCTGGATGCTGGTGGGTTCCGAGGAATTCATGCTCTTGGCGTTGCGAGCGCGAATTGCTGCGGCCATCCGTGCCGAGGGCGACGAGGGCGAGGTAGGTTCGCCAAAATCGATCGAGTGGCTAGGAGGGCTGGGGCTGGAATCGGGAATGCGGGCGATCGATTCGACTTCACCACCATGCTTTGCGCCAGACTGTCGAGATATGGTTCAAGGTCAAGCGCTCTGAGAACTTCGGTGGCGTTTTGGTAGCGGTGGCGGACGGACACTTCCAGCATTTTCCGCAGCACTCCGGCAAAGTGGTCGCTGATGTGGACGTACTTTTCCCACATCAGTTCGCCCGTGTCGGTCGTAGTCCAAATCTTTCGGTGATTTCCCGGTCAGTAAATAGATGCAGGAAACGCCCAAGGCGTAGATGTCGCTGGCGTAGACCGGACGCATTGCCATTTGTTCGGGCGGTGCGTATCCCGGCGTTCCGATCGCATACGCCGTCAGTGCCGTTTGCTCGGATGCGCCTGCCCGCTGCGGATTGACTTGATCTTTGACCGCGCCAAAGTCGATGAGGACAAGTTTTTTGTCTTGCGATCGCCGGATCAAGTTGGCGGGCTTGATGTCGCGGTGAATCACCTGCTGGCCGTGAATGTATTGCAGCATCGGCAGCACTTCGCTGAGGAACTGCTTGACGCCCGCCTCGCTAAACGGCCCCGATCGCTTCACTTCCTGCTGGAGCGTCGAGCCGCTGATGTATTCCTGGACGAGATAAAATTCCTGACTGGCCTCAAAGTAGTCCAGCAGGCGCGGCACTTGCGGGTGATTGCCGATTTTGCCCAGGGTTTTGGCTTCGCGCTTGAATAGCTCTCGCGCCATTTGCAGCACGTGCGGCGAACTTGCAGCAGGTTTAAGCTGCTTGATCACGCAGTAGGGACTCCCCGGCAGCGATTCGTCTTTGGCAAGGAACGTTGCCCCAAATCCACCTTGACCAAGCGCCTGCATAACGCGATATCGATCGCGCAGCAGCAGCTTTGACCCACAGGCTTGACAAAGCTCGGTGTGCGTCAGGTTTTCGGGGTGTGGACAGACAGGATTAAGGCAGTAACTCATTCGGCATTGCTCGCTCGCTGGGTTATTCGCCCATGACTTCGGATGGAGGTGCGATAAAACTGCACCCGACTTACCTCCATTATCTTTCCAAGAAAGACGAGATAAAGCGCGATTTCTGCGGGATTTCTCTTGAAGAGTTGCTAAAGCTATTCTCATTTTGCTTGAAATTTCGATAAAAGCCCATATCGATACGGTCAAGTCGATCGATAAATCTGACCTTTGGCACTGGTAGCGTTGCAGAACGATAAAATATGGGGGCACGATCGCACCTTTCTTTTGACCATGCGGATTTCTTTGAACTGGCTCCAGGAACTCGTTGAACTGACGCAAACCCCCGAAGAATTGGCAGAAACCCTGACGATGGCGGGCTTTGAGGTCGAAGAAATCGAAGACCGCCGCACTTGGGCAGATGGCGTCGTGATCGGGCGCGTGGTCGATCGCCAGCCGCACCCCAACGCCGACAAGCTCAGCGTTTGCACGGTGGATATTGGCGCAGAGTCGCCGTCTACGATCGTCTGCGGGGCGGCAAATGTGCGAGCCGATATTTTCGTTCCGGTGGCGACGATCGGCACGTATCTTCCCAAAATTGACCTGAAAATTCGGCCTCGCAAGCTGCGCGATGTGCCCTCTGAAGGCATGATTTGCTCCCTGTCCGAAGTCGGACTGGCAAAAGACTCCGAAGGCATTCACATCTTCGAGCAGTCTGACCTGAAACCCGGAACGGATGCGCGGCCTTATCTTGGCCTCGATGATGTCGTGCTGGATCTGACCTCAACCGCCAACCGCGCTGACGCGCTCAGCATGGTCGGCGTGGCGCGTGAAGTCGCCGCCCTGACCGGACAAACCTTGAAACTGCCCGCTGTGCCAGATCTGGCGATCGACCCCCACGCCACAGGCTTGAGCGTCAATCTTTCTGTACAGCAAGCCTGCCCAATCTTCATCGGCACCACTGTCGAAGGCGTGAAAATCGCGCCGTCTCCATCTTGGCTCCAGCGGCGCTTGCAGTCAGCCGGAACGCGCCCGATCAACAACGTCGTAGACATTACAAATTATGTCTTGCTGGAATGGGGTCAGCCGCTCCACGCTTTCGATCGCGACCGACTCCGCCAAGCCGCCGGAAGCGACGATTTGACGATCGGCGTTCGTCACGCTAATCCGGGCGAAACCTTGAAGACCCTCGACGGACAAACGCGATCGCTCACCGAGCAGACCTTGCTGATTACCGCAAACGATCGCCCCGTTTCGCTGGCGGGCGTGATGGGCGGCGAGGCGACGGAAGTTCACGCGGACACGCAAAATCTGATGCTGGAAGCGGCGTGGTTTGATACGGTGGCGATTCGGCGATCGGCCAGGTCGCAAGGAATGCGGACGGAAGCGTCAGCCCGCTACGAGCGCGGCGTCAATCAGGCGGAACTGGAAATTGCTTGTCGTCGGGCGATTCACCTGATTTTGACTTTGGCAGGCGGCACGGTGGGAGCGCAGGCGATCGCAGATTTGCGTCCGGCTCAGTCTACACGGACGATCGAACTGCGGCTCGATCGCGTCAATCAGGTTTTGGGGCCGATCGATTTGGGCGCAGATTTGCCCGCCGTGCCGAGTACTGAGGAAGATGCGATCGAGGAAGTGAGCGAACTGCAAGCCGAAGATGTCGAGCGGATTTTGACGACGCTGGGCTGCCAGCTTGTGCCAACGGAAGAAGAACAGGTGTGGAGCGTCACGGTTCCGCCCTATCGGTATCGCGACTTGGAGCGCGAAATCGACCTGATCGAGGAAGTGGCGCGGCTGTATGGCTACAACAATTTTTGCGACACGCTGCCTGCGAAAACTGAGTACGGCTACTTGTCAATCGAGCAAGCCCTGACGCGCAAAATTCATCAAGCCTTCCGCGCCGTCGGCTTGACGGAAGCGATTCACTACTCGCTGGTCAAAACTGAGGGCGAAAATCAGGTCGTCCTCGCCAATCCGCTGTTCACCGAATATTCCGCCCTCCGCACCGAACTGATTTCCGGCCTGATCGACGCCTTCCAGTACAACCTTGAACAGGGCAACGGCGCACTGAATGCCTTTGAAATCGGGCGCGTCTTTTGGCGCGAAGAAGACGGACTGAGCGAAGCCGATCGCGTCGCAGGCATCATCGGCGGCGACCCGACCCAAGGCCGCTGGGTACGCAGTGGCCGCGAACAGCCCTTCACCTGGTTTGAAGCCAAAGGAATCCTGCAAAGCGCCTTTGAGCGATTGGGGCTGGAAGTCGAATATCAGCCCGATCGCCGCGATGCCCGCCTCCACCCCGGACGCACTGCCTCGCTGTGGATTCGCGGCGAACGATTAGGCACGTTCGGCCAGCTTCATCCGCAACTGCGCCAGTCTCGCGGACTGCCGGAAGCCGTCTATGCCTTCGAGCTTGACCTGGATGCGCTGATGGATGCGCTCGATCGCGACAACCTGATCACGCCGCAGTTCCGCCCCTATTCGACCTATCCCGCCTCCGATCGCGACCTCGCCTTCTTCGTCCCGACGCAAATTTCCGTCGCGGAACTCGAACGGGTGATGCGAAAAGCAGGCGGCAATCTGCTCGATCGCGTCGAACTGTTTGACGAATATCGCGGCGCAAACGTCCCAGACGGCAAACGCAGCTTGGCGTTCCGACTCACCTATCGATCGATCGATCGCACCTTGACTGAGAGCGACGTGGAACCCGTGCAGCAAAAGGTGCGCGAAGCGCTAGAGGAAAAGTTTCAGGTGGAATTGCGATCGTAGGCGAGGCGGTAACTCACAAAAAAAGCCTCTCGATCGAGAGCTACTGGAGTTGAATCCCTTCCCAAAACCGAGATGACTACAGGCTGGAAGTTTTACCCGTTTCCGCCTGCGTGGGAATCGGCTGAACTTCGCTGTAGCCCATGTCGCGAGCGACTTCGCGCAGCATCGTGATTTGCTCTTGGAACTCCAGTCCTTCAATTTGCTTGAGGGCGTTGTCGATCGTCTTAGTTGCCTGATAATCTCCGGGCATTCCCACGACCGAATTGCCCATCGCCTGCGCCCAAGCGTACCAAACCATCAACTGATTGTTTTCCTTCAAAGCGCCATAAGCGCGAGAAAGTTCGGTGTCTTCCTTGTTGACGATCGATCGCATTCCGGCCAACTGTTCCTCATCCGACATCTCAAAAAACTGTCCCATCAGCATCGGGGCGAGTTCCGGGTCGGTTGCACTTGGAGCCGCAGGCGTGACGGAATCGCCCATCTTTTTGTAGATCAGATAGAACAGCGCCAGCTTGTCATCG
>JAAUTJ010000396.1 GCA_012031475.1 Leptolyngbyaceae cyanobacterium SM1_3_5
GCATGGCGGGTGTCGGGTGTCGGGTGTCGGGTGTCAGCGGAATGGCCGTATTCGATGCGATCGATTTTCAGTTCGCGTCCCGATCGAATGTCGTCCATTGGGGCGTGGCAGGTTGGGCAGGCGTATTGAACGCCGATTTCGGGGCGATATTCCCCGCTGGCAGGTGTGGCAAAAGGCGATCAGCGGCGTTTCGGCAATGGCGAGTTCTGCGCCTTCCAGGAATGTGCCGCGAGTTTGCACTTCAAAGGCAAATTGCAGGCTGACGGGTTCGACGCAGGTGAACTGGCCGATCGTCAGGTGGATGCGATCGATCTGTGGTTTTTCTGGCTGCTCGTTCCACCAGTTGCGGACGGTGACGATCAGCGCTTTGGTCATGTCGGTTTCGTGCATGGCTCACGTCCAGGCGACATCAACGTTCATATTGGCCTCGGCGTGAATGTAGGCGGGCTTTTCACGGCGCGGCAATTGGCCGGACAGCACCAAATTCGCCATCGTGTCGCAAACGATTCGCGTTGCCATCAAAGACGTGATGTCGCTGACATCGTAGGGCGGCGAAACTTCGACAATTTCCAGTCCGCAAACAGGAGCGCGACGAATGATTTTCGCCAGCAGTGACAGGGCTTCGCGGGGCAAAAGTCCGCCCGGTTCCGGCCAGCCTGTGCCGGGGACAAATCCCGCGTCGATGCAGTCGATGTCGAAGCTGATGTAGACGCAATCGGTGCCGTCGAGGGCGCGATCGAGCGCAAAATCCACCGCCGCATCAATGCCGCGATCGACAATATCCGTGACGGTGAGAATATTCGTGGAGCGTTCGCGGCAAACTTTCACGCCATCGCGGGGAACCTGCCAGCCGCCAATGCCAAGCTGGACAAGATTTTTGGCCGGAGCGTTTGCCATGTTTGTCGCGTGGAACCAGGGGCAGGTGTGCATTCGCTCGTCGAGGTCGGTTTCTTGTGTATCGGCGTGGCGATCGAAATGAATAATCCCGACTTTTTTATCGCCCAAGTGCCGACAGACGCCCCGGACGGTGGGAAATCCGATCGAGTGGTCGCCGCCCAAAATAATTGGAAATGCGCCGGAGCTGAAAATATGGGCGATGCCTTTTGAGATTTGGTCGAACGATTTTTCGTTGTTGGCCGGAATCGTGAAGATGTCGCCCACGTCGCACAGGGTAATCTGTTCGCGCAGGTCGATTCCTAGCTCGAAGATTGTAGGGCGTGTAGAGCGCGGAAATGCGGCGAATTCCCTGTGGCCCAAACCGCGTTCCCGGTCGATAGGTCGTGCCGGAATCGTGAGAACGCCGACGATCGCCACGTCATACTCGCCCACCCGCCGCACATCTTCGAGATACGGGGCTTTCAGGAACGTGTTAATCCCGGCATAGTGCGGCAGTTCGCCCCGCGAGAAGGTGGGAATGCGGCGGTCTTTGATGCTGTGTGCGCCTTCCAAGCCGAATTCGAGTCCTTTATCGACTTCTTGCTGCCATCCGGTCATCGGCAGGCGGGCTTCGGCTTCAACGGCGCGTTGGGCTTCCGATCGCCCGTCATTGCCGCCTGGAGTTTGGAATAAAGGAGTATCTGTCATAAATTTCGCTCGTTTAGGTGTTCATGCGCCCTGTGGGGCCGACTCCTAAACCAAACGCAGGAGATCAGCCCCAGCCATTGCGACTGCTGCATCTCCCGGGCTTTTGTCCCGCCGTGTAGCTGACCGATCGCCAGCTTCGCTTCTCTTGGACCAGTCGATCGCCAGATCCGGAACCCTAGAAGCTAAAATTCTTCAGTTTTCTCAGTATTCCCCCGGTAGGGGATTGCTGATAGTTAATGAAATATCAGTGAAGCAACCGAGAAATTGTGTAGGACGCTACGGAATGCTGAATTTCAGTAAGGCGATCGCCCTCATGTGAATAGGCTACGAATGCTGTAATCCGCCAATCGAGCGAAATTTTCCTGAGAACCGCCTAAGATAGACGAGAAGAGATATGAGGCTTCATCATTTCTTTGCATTTGGCTTGTTGCTGACTGCAAATTCACGGAAGCGATCGCACCCGTGCTTGACCGTAGAAACGTGAATCTCACCTGTTGATGTTATGAATTTCGCCGCGATGCAATCGATCTCCTATCCGCGCCGCACGATCGAACGGGCAGAACGTGCGGTTCGCTGTACCCCCTTTCTGCCCCCGCTGTTTGACGCGATGCGCGTTCAGAGCGTTGATTTGCGATCGATCGCTGGAAGTGCCGGAGTTGCCAATCGCTATATGCGCCGTCCCGTCGCAGAACTGGCGGCAGAAGTAGATCTCCTGTGGCTGATCGAAGTTGGGCTGCTGCGGCGCGAAGTGGATGGGCAAGGCTTGACGGATAGCTTTCGGCTGACGCCCTTGGGTCGGCAACTGGTGGAGAAGTGGCAGCAGGGCGGCGGCTGGGCAAAACCGAGCCTGATCGATCGCGTTGTCAATCTGTTAAACCGCTGGCTGCGTCTACCAAGCTGGCTGCAATAATGACCGATTCGCCGGAGCATGAGGGGAGACTTGAAATGAAAGCAATCATGGTGGTGGGGACAACCTCGAATGCCGGAAAATCGCTGCTGACAGCGGCCATTTGCCGCATTTTGAGCCGCCGCAGTTGGCGCGTTGCTCCATTCAAAGGGCAAAACATGGCGCTCAATGCCTACGTCACCAGCAACGGCGGCGAAATCGGCCACGCGCAGGCGGTGCAGGCTTGGGCGGCGGGCGTGACGCCGAAAGTTGAGATGAATCCGATTTTGCTCAAACCCCAGGGCGATTCAACCTCTCAGGTGATTCTCAAGGGACGGGCGATCGGACGCATCAGCGCGGCAGACTACTATGAGCAGTTTTTTGAAACGGGCTGGCAGGCGATCGAAGAATCGCTCAGCCGCCTGAGTGAAGAATTCGATCTTTTAGTCTGCGAGGGCGCAGGCAGTCCCGCCGAAATCAACCTCAAGCATCGCGACCTGACCAATATGCGCGTTGCCAAACACCTCAACGCGCCGACGATTTTGGTGGTGGATATCGATCGCGGCGGCGCGTTTGCCCATGTCGTCGGTACGCTGGAACTGCTTGATCCGGACGAACGAGATTTGATTAAAGGCGTGGTGATCAACAAGTTTCGCGGCCAGCGATCGATCCTGCAACCGGGCATCGACTGGCTGCAAGAGCGGACGGGCATTCCGGTGATCGGCGTGATTCCCTATCTCGATCAAACCTTTCCGGCTGAAGATTCTTTGGCCTTGCTCGATCGCCAAACCAGCAGCACGACCAAAGATTTGACGATCGCTGTCATCCGTCTGCCGCGCATTTCAAATTTCACGGACTTCGACCCGCTGGAAGCCGAACCGACCGTCAACGTCCGCTATGTCGGTCCCAAAGATTCGCTCGGCTACCCAGATGCGGTGATTATTCCGGGTTCCAAGACAACGATCGCGGATCTGATCGCCCTTCAGCGAACCGGACTGGCAGAAGCGATTCAAAACTACGCCACCGCAGGCGGAACGGTTTTGGGCATCTGCGGCGGCTATCAGATCATGGGCAAAATGCTGGCTGACCCCGAAGGCATCGAAGGGCAAGAAGGCCGCTATCGCGGGTTAAGCCTGCTGCCGTTGCGGACGGTGATCACGGGACAGAAAATTACCCGTCAGCGCTTGGTTAGCTCGAATTTTCCGCAGGCGGGTTTGCCTGTATCCGGCTACGAAATTCATCAGGGGCGCAGCCATCTAGAGCCGAGTGATGCAGAAGGCGGAATTTCCTACCGAGCGATGTTTGACGATCAAAATTTGGGCGTCGTGGATATGACGCAATCGATCTGGGGAACCTATCTGCACGGCATTTTTGATAACGGTCCTTGGCGGCGAGCTTGGCTGAATCGGCTGAGGCAGCAGCGCGGTTTGAAGTCGTTGCCGACCGGAATTTCTAACTATCGTGACCAGCGCGAAGCAATGCTGGAAGCTTTGGCCGATGCGATCGATCCGCATCTTGATCTCACGTCAATTATGAAAGCCTTGGATGCTCCCCAAACCAGCGAGGCAAAAAAATAAGCGCAAGGAGCATTTCCTGATGCGCTTATTATCCCTAACCCTTTTGGTGCAACGTACCGATCTGTCTGAAGAAACAACAGTTGCTGATGCACAGGCGGCTTGGTTCGTGGCCTCAAGCTGGCTCGATCGAGCCAGTCTGAACTCCAGAAAAGCTAAGTTTTTCTACTTATTGCCTGAGCGTAAAATATTACTCATTGGCTGCTGTTTGTTCAAAATCCTACCACCTTTTAAAAAAGCGAGGCGCGATCGCTTTAGCAAACTTTTGGTGTCAAATGATTGAACGATTCGGACCTTTCGGGACGATCAAGCTTTTTTTCGCTACCGTAAATTAATTCCAGAAGTTTT
Source organism: Leptolyngbyaceae cyanobacterium SM1_3_5 (assembly GCA_012031475.1). GTDB lineage: Bacteria > Cyanobacteriota > Cyanobacteriia > Elainellales > Elainellaceae > JAAUTJ01. Next base: position 4,393 of record JAAUTJ010000396.1, read on the forward strand.
TAGAATTGAGTCATGAGTGTTCACATTCACTTTTTGCCGGATGATGTTTCGATCGAAGCTGAAGTCGGGGAACCGCTGCTGCGCGTTGCCAGCCGTGCTGGATTAACAATTCCGACCGGATGCCTGATGGGGTCTTGCCACGCCTGCGAAGTCGAAATTAACGAAGGTGAATTCATTTGCGCCTGCATTTCCAGCGTTCCTGCCGGACGATCGCAGCTAACGATCAATCTGATGTCCGATCCGACTTGGTGAGCGGGTGTCGGTCTGGGGTATCATCGACGATCGACTTGGTGCTGATAGGCTGTTTGTGTCACTCGCAAGGACTGCTATGAAAAGCTCTATTTCGTTACCTGCGGGCTGCGTGGCGATCGCGCTGGGCAGCAATTTGGGTGACTCGCGGGCGATCGTGGAGACGGCGATCGAACGACTGGCAAGAACAGCAGGCATCCGCGTCGATGCTCATTCCCAGCAGTACCAAACCGCTGCCGTTGGACCGCCCCAGCCCGACTACATCAACGCCTGCGCCCTGCTGACCACGACGCTGCCGCCGCTGGAACTCTTGCAAACGCTGCTGACGATCGAAGCGCAGTTTGGCCGCATTCGCCGCGAACGCTGGGGCGCTCGATCGCTCGACCTTGACTTACTTTTGTGTGGCGACCTGATTCTCGATTTGCCGCAACTGCAAATTCCGCATCCGCGCATGATCGATCGCGCCTTTGTCCTCGTTCCCCTTGCCGAAATCGCCCCCGACTCGATCGAACCCGTCTCCAATCGATCGATCCGCGATCTTGTCCAGGCGGTAGACTGTTCAGGAGTTCACCTCGCCCAACCCCAACCCCTGACCCCGTAAAGACGCGAGATCTCGCACCAACATACAGACGCGAGATCTCGCGTCTCAACACCCG
>JAAUTJ010000397.1 GCA_012031475.1 Leptolyngbyaceae cyanobacterium SM1_3_5
AGAAATGGCGAGGTTGAATTTTGCCAGAAGGAAGATTTGTCGGGGTACGTTTGATTGAATAATGAGTAAACGATCCCAAATGGGACTACTGAAGTTTACTAGAGGAATCACGTATGACTGCTAAATCCGCTCCTGGGACAGAAAAACCCGTTGTCGGCGGCAGAAAACCGCCCTATCCCTACCGCACTTTTTGGGCGCTGGTGCTGCTGGCAGGTAACTTCTTGGTTGCCGCTTTCTACTTCCGCATTCTTCACTAAACTGCATTAAAAATTCGATCGCTGGAGGCGTAAACCAAATTTTACGTCTTCAGCTTTTTGCGATTCTACATGCCGCTCTACATCGTGCCGCGAAAAATTCCCTGCGGACGCACCAGCAGCACGGCAATCATAATCATCAAGGCAATCCCCAGCTTGTATTCAGACGGAAGCCAATAGCTGCTGACTTCTTGGGCAATGCCGATCACAAACGCTCCGGCGATCGCCCCATAAGGATTACCAATTCCGCCCAAAATCACCGAGGCAAACATCGGCAAAATCAAAAACCAGCCCATATTTGGACGCACAGCGGTAATGATGCCGTACATGCCGCCACCCAAAGCCGTTAGTCCCGCAGCAATCACCCAAGTCCAGATCACAACGCGATCGACGTTGATCCCCGACACTCGCGCCAGATCGGTATTGTCCGCAACGGCTCTCATCGCCTTGCCAATTTTGGTATTTTGCAGCAGCAAATGCAGGCTGACGATCGCCAAGAGCGCCAGTCCGACCACAATCAGGCGATAGAACGGAATCCGCAGGCCAAAGAAATCGATCGCGCTGATTACAGGCAGTTCATAGGACTGATTCGCGCCGCCCCAGATCAAAATAATCCCGTTGCGTAAAAACAAGGCCAGCCCGATCGAAATAATGATCAGCGTCGTCGAAGTGGCACGGCGATCGCGCATGGGAGACCACAGCAGTTTTTCGCACAGGAGGGCAACGGCGATCGTTAAAGCTGCACCCAGAGCGATCGCTAGCCAGATCGGAAGGCCGATCGCGTTCATCAGCAGGCTAAAGTACGCTCCCAACGTCATGAAGTCGCCATGTGCAAAATTGGAGAGCCGCAAAATTCCGTAAGTGAGCGTTAGGCCAACCGCCGCCAGTGCAATGATGCTGCCGACGGCAATGCCGTTCATAAAGAGTTGAATCAATTCTGCTGTCATAAAGTTTCAGTCAAATTGCGGATGTATGAGAAGATGGAGGGCGAAATCAGGGTCAAAGCATCTCAAATTTTAGTCATCTGCCTTAGAGGTGACACTGCTTCTACTTCACAATTTCTTCAAAAAACTGCGATTGCAGTCTACTTTTTGACTGTAAGCAGCGCTGATCCCGGCGATCAATGTAACAATGGTCTGTGAAATTCAGCGGTCTAGGAAATTCCGGGATGCATCAGGAGTCGAGTTCCGTGAAATTGCAGTTGTACTCCAGTCAAGCAAAAGAATAACCTAATTTGCATTGGGCAGCTTCAGCGTAAACGGCAGGTAATGCTTTCGATCGCAGCCCGCTTGCTGAACCAACACTATCAAATCGAGTGCTTACCTACCTGAAATCGTCTATGATGCCTACCTCCGTCACGAAAGAGCTAAAGAGCGAAAGCTTGCAACTGCTGCGAGAATATCAAAAATCGCCTTCTGCTACCGTTCGCAATCAGCTTGTTCAGCTTAATCTCGGTTTAGTTCGGAAAGAGGCGCATCACTGGATCAATCAATGCACCGAAAGCTATGAAGATCTGCTACAGGTCGGCAGTCTGGGGCTGATTCGAGCGATCGAGCGCTTCGATATGTCCAAAGGCCACGCCTTTAGCTCATTCGCCATTCCCTACATTCGCGGCGAAATTCAGCACTATCTGCGCGACAAAGGCTGCCCTGTTCGCATTCCGCGCCGCTGGCAAGCCCTTCAGCGCCAAGCCGTCCACGCCACTCGTGAACTGCGCCAGCAACTCGATCGCCAGCCGACCGATGTCGAACTTGCCGCCGCCCTCAATATCCCAATCGAAGAGTGGCAGGAAATTCGTTTGGCACACCGCAATCGATCGCCCCTCAGCCTTGATGCGCCAATGCGCGATGAAGAAGAAGGCTCCGCCTCACTGGTCGAACTGCTGCCCGACCCGCAATACCGCAGCTTCCAACTTGCCCAAGAAGACCAAATTCGCTTACAGCAAGCGCTAGTTCAACTTGAAAAGCGCACTCGCGAAGTTTTGGAATTTGTTTTCCTGCACGACCTAACTCAGAAAGAAACGGCAGAACGGCTGGGCATCAGCGCTGTCACCGTTTCACGCCGGGTCAAAAAAGGACTCTATCTGCTGAAAAAGTCGATGCTGGGTTTGGGCAACTAGTTTTGACAGTTAGGATGTTTGAAACAGCGATCGCTTTCAGCAAGGCGATCGCTGTTTCGTTGCTCAGAAATTCCCGTCTGAACCGGGGCTAATTTCAACTCCGGGCGGGTCAAGCTGAATGGTTGCGGCGGGGCGATCGACATCGGTGAGCAAATCGCTCAGTTCATGCACCTCCACGCCAATTGCCTGACAAGCCTGCTCAAGTTCCCGTTGAAAAGCACCGTAGTCGCTGCCATAGCCGCACAGTTCCGCCGCCGTTTCAATGCCCTGTTTCGCGTTCGCTTTGGCACAGTCGATCAGTTCTAAGCCCTTGAGCGGTGTAGGTGAAGCCATGCAGAAATTCCCTCTGTATACTTGCAACTAAAATACTCAGTTGCAAGGGCGCTCGCATCTCTCTGGAGGAATTTATCGCGACAACCAGTACTGATAGGCGGCATACGCCATCGTGACGACGCCCGTGACGATCGACGATTCCTCGACGTGAAACTGCGGATGGTGCAATGGGTAGTTGGGTCGATCGGCAAATGCCACACCCAAGCGAAACATCGTTCCGGGCGCATGGTCGAGATAGATCGAAAAGTCTTCGGCTCCCAAAGACGGCTCCATCAGCAACTGGACGCGATCGCGTCCCCAGGCTTCTTCCGCAGCGGCTTCCATTAGTTGCGTCAAGGCTGGATCGTTTTGCACTGAAGGAACGCCGCGCCGATAGTTCATTTCATATTTCGCGCCGTAGGTTTGACAAACGTTCGACACAATATTTTCGATCCAGTTGGGCAGCGTGGCGCTGGTTTCTGGGTGGAGCGATCGCACTGTTCCCAACAGCCGCACCTGATCGGCAATCACGTTCGGAGCGCGTCCGCCGTTGATTTGCCCGATCGTCAGCACGATCGGGCGGAGTGGATTTTGTGTCCGGCTGATCGCCTGCTGAAGCGTAGTGATCACCTGAGAGGCAATCCAAATCGCGTCGATCGCTTCGTGCGGTCTGGCTCCGTGCCCGGATTCGCCCATGATCACCAGTTCCAAATCGTCAGCAGCGGCGGTCAGTGCGCCGTAGCGAATGCCGATCGAGCCGCCCGGAATCGTGGGAAACACATGGACGCTGAAAATTGAACTAACGTTTTGCATGACGCCATCTTTCACCATCCACGACGACCCCTGCGCCGTTTCCTCAGCGGGCTGAAACAAAAAGCGAATTTTTCCCGGACAGCGGTTCGCCCAACTGCGCCAAAATCATCGCCGTTCCCAACCCGACAGTGGTGTGGACATCATGGCCGCAGGCGTGCATGATTCCGGGCTGGCGCGAAGCGTAGTCTAATCCGGTGCGCTCTTGAATCGGCAGGGCGTCCATGTCCGTGCGGATGGCAAGCAGGCGATCGTCTTCCCCAGTACCGTCGAGTTCCCCTACGACTCCGGTTTTGCCGACCAGTTCTTGCACATGCAGCCCTGACGAGGAGAGGACGCCTGCGACATATGCGGCTGTTTGATATTCCTGCCCGCTCAGTTCTGGGTGGCTGTGCAGGTGGCGGCGAATCTCGATCAGACGAGGGGCGAGGCTGGCGGCAATGTCTTTAATTCGGCTGAGCATCGGCGGATCACGCTGAGGAACATTCCCTCATGATATGCAGAAGTTAAGATTCTTTACCGTTCTTTGTGATGCAGATAACAGCGATCGCTCCTCACCAAATCAGGATAAAGATTGCGTAAAGTTGCAGTCAGACAGGAGAATGAATTCAACTCAAAAAGTCAGGGATCGCATCGCCGCCCACCCCATGAGGAACCAGAGATGCGAAGAACCAGATTATTTCTCTCTCGATTTGCGATCGCGCTCTGGGCTGCCCTAACGATCGCGTTTCTGATGCTGCTCACCTCCAACGCGCCCAGCGTTCCGAAGTACACGCCGTTTGCGAGCTTGTTGATTCGGACAGATCCGATCGTCCATCTGCCCAATCACATCTTCCGCTGCACCCGTGAAAATCAACAGTTTGAATGTGAAACTGAAATTCAAAATCGCCTGCTGAAGGTGAACTTAAATCGCGATTCCCAGTATGAGTTTAATGACTATCAGTTCAGCCGTTGCGACGCTTTTTTGATGGCAAATCGATCGAGTGTGAGAACGTTGGTTCAACTTATGCGCCTGTAATGGCTTCAATTTACGAAGTCAGCAATTTAAGCTTAAATCCTACTGAATTGCGATCGATTCAGCAACAATATTGGGGAATCAATCTGTTGATGCAGCTAGGAGAACTGCGAATTTTTTGGATTAGCACAGGACTGTCGATCGCGGCGGGCGTGATTGCTGCAAGTTTGGCGTGGCAGTGTCCAAACAGGATAACCAAACTGTTTGCGAGTTTGATGTGTGGGTTGGGAGCCTATCAGCTTGTCTGGAGTTTATTGGCTTACGGAATTGTTCCAGAAGCTTGGAGTTTCATGATTCGTGTGCTTACGATCGCTGCTGGCATCATGGTCACGATCGCCACTGTGATTTTATTGGAACAGCGATCGAATCAGGCAACCAAAATGCTGCTGAGCTTATGGATTAGCTTGAGCATCTTTGAGTTATGCAGACAGGTTTTTCGCTGGATAATTAGAGAAGTTGCGGGATTCGTTAGCTTCAGCTTTGGGATTGATACTTCTGCCATTTCTCCAACCATTCTGCAAATTTTGCTGACCACAGCGGCAATGATTCCCACGATCGCTGCTGCCGTTTGGATCTGGTCGCACACTCCACGATCGACGAGAGCGTTTGTCGCGATCAGCAGCGGGTTTGGCGCAGTGGCGATCGCCACCCATTTGTTTTTGTTACTGCTGCTTGGTTTGGGCTATGCAGATTAAATGAATCGACCCTAGGGCGTGTCATCAATTAGGTAAGCTGGGGTAAGCAGTATCTCATCCAAGCAGACTTCAATGACAACCCGACGCTAC
>JAAUTJ010000398.1 GCA_012031475.1 Leptolyngbyaceae cyanobacterium SM1_3_5
GGCAGTCGGTGATCGGCGAGGCAGTGGCGATCGACCCGACGCTGACCATCCGCGACTCCGATAGCGCCAACTTGAGTAGCGCAACGGTGCGAATTCGCAACTACCTGCGCCTCAGTCAAGACCAGCTTAGCTTTACGCCCCAAGGTGGCATTACAGGCAGCTTTGACAGCAACACAGGCATTTTGCGCTTCAGCGGTGCAGCTTCGGTCAGCAACTATCAAACGGTGTTGCGATCGATTACCTACCGCAGCTTAACGACTTTGCCGATCGCAGGCGATCGCACGATCGAATTTAGCGTCAGCGATGGACAGGCCAGCAGTGCGATCGAAGTTCGCAACGTGCAGTTTAGCCCCAGCAGCGTTACCCCGCAGGCTCCCCAGATTACCCTGGCAACCGCACCTGTGACCTATACGGAAAATCAGCCCGGTGTGGCGATCGATTCGGCCTTAACGCTGCGCGATGCCGATGGTTCCCCGATCGCTCGCGCCACTGTGCGAATTGTGGGCTATGTGGCGGGCGAAGATTTGCTCGCATTTCAAAATCAAAGTGGCATTACGGGCAGCTTTGATGCCGCTACCGGAACGCTGAGTTTGCGCGGATCGGCCTCGATCGCCGCCTACGAAGCCGCCTTGCGATCGATCACCTACTCCAACAGTGGCGACAATCCAAACGTTGCCGATCGATCGATCGAACTGATGGTCAGCGACAGCAGTTTCACCAGTACCCCAGTGAGGCGATCGCTGCGGGTCGTTGCCGTTAACGATGCGCCAACGATTTCGCTGTCTAGCGAGGCGATCGTCTTTGCACCCAGCACGGGAGCCGCGCCAATTGCCACAGGAATTGTACTCAGCGATGTCGATAGCGCGACGTTGAGCGGAACAACCGTGTCGATCGAAGGCTTTACCGCTCAAGATCTGCTTCGGTTCACGAATCAAAACGGGATCACGGGGACGTTTGCAAACGGTGTACTGACCTTGAGCGGCAGAGCGACGATCGCCCAATATCAAACGGCACTTCAATCGATCGTCTACAGCAACAGCGCTCCCAATGGCGCAACTCGGACGCTGCGGCTTCAAGTGACAGACGGCACAACGCCGAGTGAAATCGTTTCGCGTCCGCTGCGAGCCGTCACCAACAATCGATCGCCCGTTTTGGATCTGAATGGCGCTCCAGCGGGAACCGGATTTTCCGCTGTCTATCGGCTGGGCAGTCCGCCTGTGCGAATTACTTCGCCGCAGCTTACCTTGCAAGATGTGGACAGTCCGACGATCGCCTTTGCCGTTGTTGCGATCGCCAATCCGCTTGACTGGCTGGGCGAACGGCTCGATGCGGTCACAGCCGGAACTGGAATTACAGCAGAATACAATTCGGCGGGCGGACGCTTAACCTTGATTGGCGTGGCGAGTCGATCGGCCTATGAGCAGGTGCTACGCAGCATCACTTACAGCTACTCCAGTCAGGCTGCCGATGTCACACCGCGCCAAGTTGTGTTTACGGTTAACGACGGCGACTTTAGCAGCAACGTGGCGACGAGTTTGGTTTCCTTTGGCGAAACGCTGCCGCAGGGCACACCCGCAGTTGACAACCTCGTGACCACGCCCAGCCTTGATGCGATCGATGCACTCGCCAGCAACGACACCGTCACATCCACGCTGGCAAACCTCCAGCAGGACGACAGCATTAGCGGCGGCGAGGGCAGCGATACGCTGGTGATTACGGATGGTGGAGGCAATCTCGTCCTGGATCTGGGCGATGCTGCGAATCAGTTGCGGGGCGCGATCGCGTCTGGTACGCGCATCTTCAACTTTGAGCGGTTCGACCTGCGGCAGTTCGGCGGCAGCACCACGCAAACGGGCACGGTTGGAGACGACGTGCTAATCGGTGCGATCGGCAGCAATCGCTTTGCAGCGGGCGCAGGCAACGATGTGATCTTGGGCAATCTTGCCGACGATGTTCTCGATGGTGGCAGTGGTGGCGACACCCTGACAGGCGGCACAGGCGACGATCTGTATCGCGTGGACAACAGCGGCGATCGCCTAATCGAAGCGGTAAACGCCGGAATCGATTCGATCGAAGCGTCGATCAGCTATAGCCTCGACAGCAACCTCGAAAACCTGACGCTAATCGAACGAGCCGCCACTGCCACAGGCAACGAAGCCAACAACCGGATCGTCGGCAATGCGGTCAGAAACACGATCGCCGGAGGTGCAGGCCGCGACACGCTGATCGGCAACGGCGGCAACGATCGACTGGTTGGCGATGCCGGAGATGATTTGCTCAATGGCGGTGACGGACGCGATCGACTCACAGGCGGAAGGGGACGCGACACCTTTGGGCTAGGCTTGAGCCGCCGAAGCCGCGATCGAATCACTGATTTCAATCAGGCGAACGACACGATCGCCGTTGCGGTGGGTCGTGTCCGAGGCATGAGGATGGGCAGTTTGTCGCGCCAGCAGTTTGCGCTCGGTCGAGCAGCAGGCGATGCGGGCGATCGCTTCATCTATAACCAAGGCAACGGGACGCTGTTCTACGATGCTGACGGTTTGGGTGGACGAGCAGCCGTGCAGATTGCCACGATTGCGAATCGATCGCGTCTCACCGCTGCCGATATTGTGATCACAAAATAGAGCCTGTCAAGGCATTCGCAGGACTTTGGGAATTGAGCCTCAACGCTAGGCGAAGCAAGCGCTTCCAGCTTTTACTAAAACTTTTCCAGAGTGATGAAACAACCTTAAAATCGGTAGCAGCCCTGAGATAGGTGGCAAATGTTGCAAAATCTACACAGAATAAAGATGTACTAAACAGGTTCGATCGATCATGGCAAGCAAAGACAGCCGCAAACAGCGGATTATGGAGCATGTTGCTCGCAGTTCTGGTGATTACGTCACCAAAGCCGCCTCCAATCCGACGATTTCATCCGATCGCCGCCAGCAAATCATGGATCACATCCGGCTGAGTAAGGGGTAAGGGGTTGGGGGATTAGGAGCGGGCTGTTTGCTAACCTCTAAAACCTAATCCCTTGCTGTTGCTTCGACGTAGATATGTTCGAGTCGGACGGGTTGACGTGCGATCGAGTCCAGTTGCACACCGTCAAACCGCTGCAAAATTTCCTTCAATTCCAGTGATTCCGGTAGCCAAAAGGCCAGATCGCTGCCGTAGTAGCGGTGCTGCCAGTTGAACGAATGGGCACGAGCGATCGCGGCTTCCGGCTCTGGCGTTTGGACAATGACAATTTCCTGCGCGGCGATGCGGTCGCGAAGCTGATCGATCGATCCTTCCGCCACAATTCGACCGCCTTTCAAAATTCCAATTCGATTCGATAATCTTTCAGCTTCATCCAGCAGGTGAGTCGTGAGTAAAACGGTGATTCCCTGTTGTTGAAGCTGGCGAATCAACTCCCAAACCTCATACCGGGCTTCGATGTCGAGTCCGGTCGTCGGCTCATCGAGAATCACCAGTTTCGGCTGATGAACCAGCGCAACGGCAACATTCAGCCGCCGCTGCATTCCGCCGCTGAGCGTTTCAACCGGACTATCAGCGCGATCGAGCAGATGCACCGCTTCTAAACACCGCTGCACCTGTTGCTGGAGACGATCGCCCCGCAGCCCGTAAATTCTGCCAAAAAACTGCAAATTTTCGCGGCAGCTTAGCGTTTTGTAGAGCAAATTTTCTTGTGGAGCAATACCGATTAGCGACTTCGTTTGCTTGGAAACAAGCTGATTATGGATGGCGATCGACCCGCGATCGGCTTTGAGCAGGTTGCAAATAATGTTAATCGTTGTGGTTTTTCCCGCCCCATTTGCGCCCAGCAAACTATAAATTTCTCCAGGAGCAATATGCAGCGATAGATTGCGAAGGACGGTGCGATCGCCAAATTGCTTACCCAGCCCTTCAATTTTTAGCATCAATAAATTGTAAGTGGGTGAACAGAAATTCAATGTAAAACGATGAGTTAGATCTGATTTTTAATGCAGGGGAACTACTTGTTCCTTGCAATGGATAGCAGACCATTCGCTTCCAGCAACCCAGAAGCCATCTTTAAGTAGCATATAGCGGTTCTCGATTCAGTTTGGTACAGGCTCAAACTTTGAAGCGATCGCAGCAGGCAGATGGCAACCTGGATGCAGCCAGTCTCACGCAACAGAGCGCTGACCTTGTGAACAGCGCTCTTTGCAGTTGAGATCAGCCGCGACGCTTGACTTTCAGCGCAATGGCCGACAGACGAAGTTCGATCGATTAGGCCGATCGCCAGCGGCCAATTTCGCCTTGATAAAGATTGGCATAGTAGAGATATCCATCCGGCCCCGTTTCCATATCCACGATGTAGGACAACTCATCAACTATCCGGGTCAATCCAACCGTTCCATCCGCATTCAAGGACGTTGCATAGACGGTTCCTCCACTCACATCGTTGTAGAACAATGCGCCGTCATACATCGTCGGCAGCGTGTTTCCAGTGTAGAAATCGCCCATAATCAAAGCCGATGCACCCCGTCCATCCGAATTTTGACTGGCATCGTGGTGACGAGCCAGTAAAGGTGCGATCGCCTGCCCATTGGGGTAGAAGGCTTGAGCCTGAGGCAAACCTTGGTATCTACTATTTGGAAAAGCGCCTTCAAAGTACGGCCAGCCGAAGTTTCCTCCCCGCGTCGCCGGATTAATTTCTTCCCAGGTTGTCCAGCCCACATCACCGACATAGGGAGTGCCTGTGCCCGGTTGAATCGTAAACCGGAACGGATTGCGGAAGCCCAGGCTCCACACCTTGGAGCGGTTGCTGTCCGCATTGCCATTGAAGAAAGGATTATCCGCCATGCCGCGCCCCGTCAGCGGATCAATTCGCAGAAGTTTACCCGACAGGTTGTCGATATCTTGAACCCGAACGCTGCGTGAGTCAACGCTGTTGTAGGAGGTTCCATCTCCAACCGAGACAAACAAAGACCCATCTAGCCCAAATCGAACTTGTCCAATGCTGTGGCTGGTGCTATCCCCGGCCAGATAATCACGAATATTGTTGTTTCGATCGAAGTCGGTGTCGGTGGCTTGATAGTCGTGACCCAGATTAGCGGAGTCTGGATCTTCGATCAAGGCAGCAGGTACGGTGATGTTTGAGGTGTTGGCAACTCCAGACGGCAGGATTGAAAAATCGATCGTGCTGTCAATCTGCGGATGGCTGGTGTACTGCCAAAGGCTGTTGTTGCCCAGCAGGACAACTTCGCTGTTGGGCAAAGCGGTCGTGAAGTTTGTGGCTGGATTTGCCGTCACCCGAATCAGACGCGCCGGGCGATTGC
>JAAUTJ010000399.1 GCA_012031475.1 Leptolyngbyaceae cyanobacterium SM1_3_5
AAGCCGCCCGCAAAGCAGCCGGAGATCTTGAAGCGCAAGGCGTGGATGAAGATTTTCTCACCGCATTGGAATACGGGTTGCCGCCGACGATGGGCATGGGCATGGGGATCGATCGACTGGTGATGCTGCTGACCGATTCGGCTAGCATTCGCGATGCGATCGCCTTTCCCTTGCTGAAACCGGACAAGTTTGATGCCGAAACCGGACAAGTTTGAGCGGGTCGCGGGTGATTCCCCGAAAAGGGCGATCGGAGTTCATTGGGCAACAAAACCTCAAGTTTTCAGACGGTCTCTAAATTCTCGCGGTTAGGATAGGGGACAATCACTTCCTGATGGGAATTATTTTCTAATGGGAATGCTCAATCTGAATTTCGATCGAGATTCAGTCAGCAACTTTTAGGTTGTCCACTCTTTTTGAGTCTGATGAAAAATTCACTGCGCCTTGCTTTACTTGTTTTCACTGCAACCTTGACGATCGCCGCCTGTGGCAGAACCAACGTTGCCAATGATTCGACCCCTTCACCCGCTGCTTCTGCGCCTGCCGAAAGCCCAACCACAGGAGCTTCGCCAAGCGCACCTGTGCCACTTCCCGATGGCGAGGCTTCACCTGAACCCAGCCCGCAGGCTTCGGCTCCTGCCAATGCAGGCGACGGCCAAACCTACCGTCAGGCGGAAGGACTGTTTGAGATTTCGTTCCCCGCTGGCTACACCTACCGCGAAACCGATAGCACCTTGACGTTTGCCTCTGGCGATGGCGGCTTTGGCGGCGTGGTGGAATATGGCTCGGCAGAAGGCAAACGGCTGACCACCCAGCAGCTTGAAGACGCACTGAAGCAAGGCTATGAAGACCGCCTTGAGGAAGTTTCGTGGCAGGATACGCAGCTTCAGCCGGATGGCAGCGTCCGCGTGGACTGGATAGGCCGCGATAAAGAAGGCCGCGACTTGGACGCAATTAGCTTCATTGAGCAGCGCGGCGACACGATCTTCATCTTGAATCTGTTTGGCGTTGACAAGCCCTACAACGACTACAACGATGCTGCTGAGGCGATCGTTGGCAGCTATCGCGTCAAACAGCAATAAAAAAACAGGACGCCTTCAGCGATCGCCCCTTGGCAGGAGGGGTAGTCCTATTTCTGAAAGAACAAAGAAAAGCCGCCATTTTCAGAAGTTTTGTCAGGCAAAGCGCTCAGAATTTAGCTTTTTTCTCTACCTTTTACGCAATACGACTACCCCTGCCCCATGCTTCCAAAATTCAAGCTACCCAAGCCGATCGCTTGGCAGTTCGCTCAACTCCGGCTGCGGATTGGCGATCGTCGGATGTTTGATTCGCCAAGTTTTGCCTTGCAGTTCCAGAATCCGCTGATGATAGTTTACCAGCGTTGCCCGATGCCCAACGCTCAAGATTGTGGTTCCAGTCGATCGCAAATGCTGATACAGCCGCTCCTCGTTCTCCAAGTCTAGAGCGCTCGTCGCTTCATCCAAAATCGCGTACTTGGGCGCATTCAGCAGGATACGGGCAAAGCTGAGCCGCTGCTGCTCTCCGAGTGACAGCACATCCGCCCATTCCTGCTCGGCCTCAAAGCCGCCAAACCGCTGGTCAAGTCCGGCCAAATTCACCTGCTCTAGCACCTGCTGTAAGCGCAGGTCGGCCACTTCGCGATCGGTGTTGGGATAGAGAAGCTGTTCGCGCAGAGTTCCCAGCACCATGTAGGGACGCTGCGGTAAAAAGAGGATGTGATTGGCATCCGGGCGATCGATTTTGCCACTGCCCGCATTCCACAGTCCGGCGATCGCCCGCAGCAGCGAACTTTTGCCGCAGCGCTCGACCCCATCACGAGCAGTCCTTCACCCGCAGGCAGATCGATCGACAAGTCTTCGATCAAGGTGCGCTGATAGTTTGGGGTTTGCAGCGTCAGATGTTCAACGGCTAAGCGATCGGCTGCGACAGTTTCGATCGTGGGTTGGTCTACTGCGGGTGTATTGGTCTGCTCCAGAAATTCGGCAAAGCTCGCCAGTCGGCTGATTCCGGCTCCGAAGGTGGTCAGGGCTTGAAAGCGAGCGACGACGACATTGAGCGAGAAAAATACTCGGACAAAAGCACCCTGTGCCTCGCTGACCTTGCCAACCTCAATTTCTCCAGCGAAGATGGCCGGAGCAACAACTAAGGCAGGCAGGACAAAGGGAATGAACTCGTAGGCGTTCGTTAACACATTCAGATTAAGTTCCCAAATCAGCAGCCGCTTGACGTTTTCAAATACAGATAAGAAGCGATGTTTGACCTGTTCGGATTCACGCGCTTCGCCTTGATAAAAAGCGATCGACTCAGCATTTTCGCGAATCCGCACGAGGCTAAAGCGCAGGTCAGCTTCTTTCTTTAGCTGCTCAAAGTTCAGCCGCACCAAGGGTTGGCCGAACACGAACGTCGTCACCACCGTTCCCACGAGGGCATACAGGACGAGAAAAAACACGAGTGGCCTGGAAATTCCCCAAAGGACGCTGCTAAAGGCGATCACTGAGAGGACGGACTCCACCAAAACAAGCGCAAACGCCAGCGACTCCTGAGTGAAACTGCGGACATCTTCGGCAATCCGCTGGTCGGGGTTATCAATTTCGGCAGTTAGAATTTGCAGCTTGTAGTAGGCGCGATCGCGAAAGTAGGAATCCACAAATCGCTCGGTCAGCCACCTGCGCCACTGCAAGCTGAGGCGATCGCGCAGATAGTTATACCCCGCCAGCAGCGGCGCATACAGCACCAGCACGACCAGAAACACGATCACCGTTTGCCAGAAGCGCGGTTCATCTTGTGCCGAAAGCGAGGAGATCAGCACCCCCCGTTTGTTGTTCAGCACGACGCTCAGTCCGGTGTAGGCCAGCAGGCACAGGAAGACGGAAAGCAGCAACCCTCTGGCCTGCCACTTCTGATCGCCAAACCAGTAGGATTTTGCGATCGTCCAAAACTGCCCAAAAACCTTGAAATTCAATCGATTCATGAAAGCGACCTGCTCAGCAATGCCTTCATACATAAACCGATCGCCTGCTGAGGGAAACTGCCCAATAGCCGATTGTCATTTCGCTGCCCGTTTTCTTTCTTCACAGTTTTCTTGCTTTGTAATGACGAAATGCTGTTCTTGGCTCATCGCCTTTATGCTGTACAAATGACCAATGAAGTTGGCGATCGATACCTTAAAATCTAACTCATGCCGACTGTTCAGAGGTCGATGTCAAAATACAGAATCTAAAAAATGAGAGAAAAGTATTTTAAGGATTTTTAATTCGTGGATTAATCAAACAGCCCAACTACTGCGGGAGCAGCGCTGGCATGAAATTGATGTGCCGAATTTGATTGAAGAGGTTGAAGGTTTGGGCAAAAGCGAACGGCGGGCAATCACCAGTCAACTGATTCGTCTTCTGCTGCATCTGCTCAAATGGCAGTATCAGCCCCAGCGTCGCTCAGAAAGTTGGCTTGATTCCATTACGGATGCGCAGACTCAGATTAAATTAGCGATCGAAGATAGCCCCAGTCTCAGAAGTTATCCAGCAGAGCAGCTTGAAGCAAGCTATCAGCGGGCGCGTCGTCAAGCTGCTCAGCAAACGAGTCTGGAAATCTCTGTATTTTCAGAGACTTGTCCCTATTCTTTGCAACTCATTTTGTCAGAAGATTGGCTGCCAAAGTAACTGTCCAAAGCAATTGCAAACCGTCTTTGTGAAACGCCCTAGAACAAATTAAGCTGGGTGGTTTGCTCGATCGCATCCCAAGGCAAGCGGGGCACGGCAACGCCTTGTTCTTCCAAGACTTGCTGAACGAAATGCGCGTTGGTGGGAGAGTGGACTTCGATCGGGCAGTGGACGCAGAAATAAATTTGCGTGGTGGGCAGCCAGGTTTGCAATCGCGTTGCCCAATCGGTGAGGAAGACGGCATTTTTAGCACGCTCGGGGTGGCTGACGTAGCGAATTAGGGTGAAGTCGCTGGTCAGGCTGGGGACGAGTGGGAGCTTGGGCTTGCGGCGCTCGAACTCGGTGGTTGCTTCCTGATAAATCGGGCGACTGTCGAGCAGGACGCGACCCAGATTCAATTCGCGCAAGAGGCGATCGAGCTTTTCCACTGCGGCAGGAGTGAACCAGGCGGGATGACGCACTTCAACGGCCAGTTTGGTAGCGGGTCGCCATGCCTGCAAAAACTGAGCGAGATCGTCAAACTGGGCGGGGCTGTAGTAGGGAGGCAGTTGCAGGAACAGCAGACCCAGACGCGATTCAAGCAGGGAAACGCGATCGAAAAATCGCTGGGCAGCGTCCACCTGCGGCAGCAAAGCGCCCTGATGCGAAATGTCACGCGGCAGCTTCAGGCAAAACTTAAAGCCCTCTGGCGTTTCGGCTTTCCAGCGGCGAAGGGTTGCGGCATCCGGCACGGCATAAAACGTCGTATTGCCCTCAACGGTCGTCAAGCGCTGACTGTAGAGCGACAAAAAATCGCGGCTGCGGCTGCCAGCGGGAAATAGATCGCCCACCCAGTCTTTGTAGCTCCAGATGGCGCAGCCGAGGTAAAAGGGCATAGAGAAGGAAGGGGGTTAGGGAAGAAGAGACGCGAGGTTTCACGTCTTTACGGGGGGCAAGGGAGAACGGCTGATTTTGAGAAATGAGGGTTCTGAATCGGGTTCGCTGGAATGCCGCATGTCTAATTCTTGTGCGCTTGCTTCCGCGCTGCTTGAGGCGATCGAATCGCCCGCCTCTTCCCTGCTAACCCCCAACCCCTGATCCCGAATTCCTTCCGGCTGCTGAATCGGAATTTCGATCGCAAACGTTGTCCCCCGTCCGACTTCTGAGATGCAGCGCAGGTCGCCGCCGTGTCGATCGACCACGATTTGCCGCGAGATTGATAGGCCAAGCCCCGTTCCTTTGCCAATCGGTTTGGTGGTGAAAAAGGTGTTGAACAGTTTGGGCATCAAGTGAGCGGGAATGCCAGAACCGTTGTCAGAAATTTCGATCGTGGCGACGCTGCCTGCGGGTCGATCGATCAGGCGGGTGCGAATCGTGATTTGGCAGTAGGGACAGGAGTTAATCGGCTTATCGGCAATTTCACTGAGCGCATCGATCGCATTGCTAATCAAGTTCATGAACACTTGATTAAGCTGGCTGGGATAGCACTCGACTTCGGGGAGATCGCCGTAGTCCGTCAGGATGCGGATTCCGGTTGTTCCGGCTTTTGGCCTTGAGGCGGTACTGCAAAATCAGCAAGGTACTGTCGAGTCCTTCGTGAATATCGACAGGCTTCATTTCGGCTTCGTCAAGG
>JAAUTJ010000400.1 GCA_012031475.1 Leptolyngbyaceae cyanobacterium SM1_3_5
AGATTCGGGTCAACTTCGCCAGTGCGGAGATCGGCCAGTCCGTATTCTGCCCAGCGTCGATCGACCATTGCCGCCGTATCCACATCCGATTCGAGCGGCTTGCCCCATTCGTGATCGGTTTCTGGTGGAATTTTCGTCGTTGCGTCGATGCCCATCCGTCCGCCCAAGCCGATTTTTCGCTGGCAAAATCCAATGTGTCAAACGGCGTTTCCGGCAGGATGAACACGTCGCGAACCGGATCGACTTTCGAGGTAATCGCCCAGACGACCTGACGCGGATCGCGAATGTTGATCGACTTATCAACCACGATCACAAATTTGGTGTAGGTGAACTGCGGCAGAGCGCTCCAGAAGGCAAGGGCAGCGCGGCGAGCTTGACCGGGATATGCTTTGTCGATCGAAATAATCGCCGCCTTGTAGCTGAGCGCCTCCATCGGCAAAAAGAAATCGACAATTTCCGACACCTGCTGACGCAAAATCGGCGTGTAGATGCGGTTGAGCGCGATCGCCATCATCGCTTCTTCCTTCGGCGGGCGACCGCTAAACGTCGTCAGATAGATCGGGTCGCGCCGATGCGTCATGCAGTGAAACCGAACGAGGGGCGAATCCTCAACGCCGCCGTAGTAGCCCATGTGATCGCCAAACGGCCCATCGGGAAGCACTTCCCCCGGCGTAATCGTGCCTTCCAGGACAAATTCCGAATCGGCAGGCACTTCGAGATCAACGGTTTTGCACTTCGCCAGATTCACGCCCGACCCCCCATACAGTCCGGCAAACAGCCATTCTGAGAGGTCAACGGGGATCGGGGTGGCGGCGGCCATGATGATCAGGGGATCGACACCGAGGGCGATCGCCACCTCCAATTTCTTCCCGCGCTCAGCCGCCTTCCGCAAATGTCTCGCCCCGCCGCGAACGGAAAGCCAGTGAACCGTCATCGTCTTATTCGACTGAAGCTGAAGCCGATAGACGCCGACATTGGGCGTTCCCGTCTCGCAATCTTTGGTAATCACCAATCCCAACGTAATGATCTTGCCTGCGTCGTTCGGATAGGGGCGAATCATCGGAATCTGATTCAAGTCCAATTCGTTTTCATGCACGACGACCTGATGGCAGGGCGGCAATAGATCGCGCTGCGGCTTCGCCTTAACGACATCAAAGAGGACTTTGCCAAATTCGATCGCCTGCCCAATCTTTTTCGGGGGCTTCGGCTGCTGAAGCATTCCCAGCTTTTGCCCAAGGTTTCAAGCTCTTCAGGCCGCTCCATGTTCATCGCCCAGCAAATCCGCTCGACCGTGCCCATCGTGTTGACGGCGATCGAATAGGGCGACCCTTTCACGTTTTCAAACAGGAGCGCAGGCCCGCCCTGCTGCAACATTCGATTCGAGATCTCGGCCACTTCCAGGTCGGGATCGACCAGCGCTTTAATCCGCCGCAGTTGTCCGCGCTGCTCAACCTGTTTGAGGAATCCCCGCAAATCTCTCGCCATTGTGAATCTATGTAAAGCGTCTTCTCTCATTATGACGGGCGATCGATCGGATTTGCGATAACAGCCAATTTAGTAGAAGCGCTGGAGTTAGAGCAAAGAAATTACCGTTCACCAAGAATTGAGAATATTCCACATTTAGAGTAGTTTTATTCAAACTGAAGTTGGAAAACTCTATATCTATTGGTAGTATCTACCTGTTCTTAAATAATAAAAACATTTGTTCTTAAAGGATTTCTATGAAGCTAATAAAACTTGTTGAACGTTTTCTCTCCGAGCCGCCTGAAGTTAGATTTGAGGAGGTTCGTTCTGTGTTGGAAGCATTCGGATTTGTCGAAGTTCGATCGAGCGGCAGTCATCACACATTTCGCAATTCGAGCGGCCAGATCATCGTTGTTCCCAAAAGTGGTGGCAAGATGGTTAAGCGAACCTATGTGAAAGAAATTGTGCGCTTGCTCAACTTAGGGGAGTGGTATGCGAACCAAAAGGACAAATCCTAAGCCGTTAGAGTATTACCTCAGCCTTGTGTATGCCGTCACCGTTTACCGCGAGGCAGAAGGCGGATATGTTGCTGTGATTAAAGACCTTCCGGGCTGCATGACGCAGGGAGAAACGCCCGACGAATTTATGTCAAATATTGAAGATGCGCGGCGGCTGTGGATTGAAACCGCCTATGAATTTAGCGATGAGATTCCCCTACCTTCAGATATGTTGGTGATGCCTTCGTAGCTCGATCGCCCCACACAAATATTTCACCCAAAGATTTTAGCCATGATGCCATTTCACGAATGTCCGATCTGCGGCGGCAAAATGGTCGAGAAAGAAGTGCAGAAATTGCTTTATGGCGGCATCCACATGGCTGTCGTCAAAGTGCAGGCTGAAGTTTGCTTGGAGTGCGGAGAGCGGCTGTATTCTCAGGGAACGGTGAGACGGTTTGAGGAAATTCGATCGAAACTCAAGCGCCAAGAAACCGCCGACTTCATTCCAATGGGACAGTCTTTTCAGGTCGTCTAACTATCCCTGGCGGAACAGCTTCAAGATTTGTCATATTGTAAGAAATCTTTAGACTTCGCTTGCTCCATAGATTTCGCTCTATCTTATGAAATCATCTGCACCCTATCAGCCTCTTTTGCTGCGCCTGCTGCATGGACTGACCGGACTGTTTGCGATCGCCGCCATCCTCACCGCCTACTGGACTTACGACACCTATGATGGACGCTGGGGCAAAATTCCCCTGCCGCACTTTCCCGAAATTGAAGGCATTCACGGCACGTTTGGGCTATGCACGCTGCTGATTTTTCCGCTGTTTGTTTGGTATTCGTTTGGCCGAGGGAAACAGAGACTAGTGCAGCCGGATTCGATCGCCAAGCTGGGAAAAGTGGGAGCGCCGATTTGGTGGATGACCCTACATCGGATCAGCAATACCTTTGCGATCGTTGCCCTCGCGTTTGCGCTGTATTCCGGCAAGATGATCAAAAGCGAATGGCTGCCGCGTGGCGAACTGAATCACGCTTGGTACTACGCACACTTGATTTCCTGGCTGGTGATGCTCGGTTCGATCGTCCTGCATCTTTTGATGAGTGCCAAAGTCGGCGGTGTGCCCCTGTTGCTGTCTGTGCTGAAGTGGAAGTGGCGCGATCGCGACAGTCCAAAGCTGTGGTCGCAGCAGGTGAAGCAGTGGCGGCAGCAGATCAGTTGGCAGTCGATCGCGGCTTGGCTGCGTCCCACTTCTGGCCTGAAGCTGCTGGAAATTTCAGTCATGATCAGCATCATTGCCGCCTGGGTGGTTTCGGCTTTCAAGTGAAAGCTTGATCTTCCTTCTCAGGGATGTCAATGTTGAACATGCCAGCGACATCATTTTCTAGAAATCCAAGTGACACAATGACTGCAACCACTCCTGCACCTCGCCTCGCCTCGCAACTGGTCAACGGCGTTCTGGCAATCAAACCGATCGCCCAGCTTGCCAAACATCAAGCCCGATCGATGATGATCAAGCGGGCAGAGTCGATCGGGGTCTATTGGCGAGATGAAGTCAAAAACTTGCGGGTGCGCGATCAGGCAGCTGAATTCGATCCGGCTTGGGAAACGGAACGGTTGCAGGTGCAAAATCCGCAGCTTCAGTATCCCGATTATTATTTGAAGCCGTTCCACGCCTACGACGCAGGCAACCTCGGTTGGGAGGCGGCGATGGAGGTGGAAGTGGCCGCGCAAGCCGTTCACGCTCGCATTTGGCCGGAAGCCGGAGCGGAAGGCGACGCGAAGCTGCGATCGAGCTACCACGAGGTTCTCAAGGCGCAAGTTCCCGCTCCGCAAGATGTTCTGGACTTGGGCTGTAGCGTCGGCATGAGTTCGTTTGCGATGCAGGCGGTTTATCCGCAGGCGAAGTGGACGGGGTTGGATTTGTCGCCGTATTTTTGGCGATCGCGCAGTATCGATCGAGCGTCGGCCAGCCGCGTCCAACTTGGGTTCATGCGGCTGCGGAGGAGACGGGATTGCCAGATCGATCGTTTGATCTGGTTTCGGCTTTCTTGCTGTTTCACGAGTTGCCGAGAGCAGCAGCGATCGCCATCTTCCAAGAAGCGCGGCGGCTGTTGCGTCCGGGTGGACATTTTGCGCTGATGGACATGAATCCCCAGTCGGAAGTTCATGCCAAGATGCCGCCATACATTTTGACCTTGCTCAAGAGTACGGAGCCGTATTTGGACGACTATTTTACGTTTGATATTGAGCAGGCGGTCGAATCCGCAGGCTTCACGCGCCCGACCTTGACCTGCAACAGTCCGCGCCACCGCACGATCGTCGCTCAGGTACGCTAACGTCCCACCTTCGTTGGGCATGGCGTCGCTGTGCCCTCGACCCGCCTCAAGCCCAATCAGCCCAAAAACCGCTGAAGCCGAATCGAGAAGCGACTGCCTTGACCGAGGTTTGATCGCACTTCGACCTCACCGCCCATCCGTTCGATGCCTTTGCGGACGATCGCCAGCCCGATGCCGTTGCCTGGATAGGTTTCTTCGCCGTGTAGCCGTTCTAGGACGCCAAAAATCTGCTCTTGGTTTGGGGGGTCGATGCCGATGCCGTTGTCCTGCAAGAAAAGCTGAATGGATTGCGGCTCAACTTCTGCCTGAATTTGCACCTGTGGCTGAACGCCCGGAGCGACAAATTTCGTGGCGTTGTCGAGCAGATTCACCAGCACTTGCAGCAGCGTCGTCGGATGCGCCATCGCGATTGGGAAGGGTAGAACCGTGACGATTTGGGCGCTGCGGGCTTGAATTTCGGCGTCAAGCTGGGCGATCGCTTCTGAGACGATCGCCCCCAGATCCACAGGCTCAAGCGGCAAATTGGCGCGGCTGAGGCGGCTGTAGGCGAGCAGATCTTCGATCAGGGCGTTCATGCGATCGCTTGCGCCGATGATTCGCCGCAGATAATCAATGCTCGTCAGGTTTAACTGGTCGCCGTGATCTTGCAAGATCAAGTTGGCGAAGCCTTGAATCCCTCGCAGGGGAGCGCGCAGATCGTGGGAGACGGACGAGGCGAAGGCTTCGAGTTCGGCGTTGACTTCTTCGAGTTGCAGGGTGCGATCGCGCACTCGTTCTTCCAAAGTTTCGTTGAGTTGGCGCAGTTCGGCTTCCGATCGTTTGCGATCGGTAATGTCTTCGACCAGTCCGTCGATCACGAGTTCTTCGTCGCTCGTATTGAGATATTGCGTCAGCAAAACCCACTGGCCGCGCGTCAGGCCAATCTCGATTTGCTGCGGTCGCTGCTGCGTCGGCAAGTCGGTGTTCCAGAACAGATCG
>JAAUTJ010000401.1 GCA_012031475.1 Leptolyngbyaceae cyanobacterium SM1_3_5
GCGTGACGACACCAAGATAGCCTCGACTTGAACTTTGTTCCTGCTTGAGGAAGTCTTCGAGGGTCGATCGCAACAAAGTTCCCTTCGGCGTCCACAGCGGCAAACCGGGACCAACTAGGTCGGAGAAGATGAACAAACCGAGTTCTTTGCCGACTTTGCGGTGATCGCGTCTGAGGGCTTCTGCTTTGCGGCGTTTGTATTCGTCTAGCTGTTCGGGCGTTTCCCAAGCGGTGGCGTAGATGCGCTGAAGTTGGGCTTTGGTTTCGTCGCCGCGCCAGTAGGCTCCCGCCACGCTTTCCAGTTCGATCGCATCTGGCTTCAGTTCGCTCGTATTTTCCAGATGCGGTCCCGCGCACAAATCCCACCACTGATCGCCCAAGTGATAGATCGTGATTGGCTCGGTTTTGATGTCTTCAAGAATTTCCAGCTTGTAGGGTTCGTTGATGGCGCGAATGCGATCGGCGGCTTCTGCGCGGCTGACTTCTTCGCGAATCACGGGCAGCTTGCGGTTGATGATCTTGGTCATCTCTTTTTTGATGGCCTTGAGATCTTTTTCCGTAAACGGGTCGGGGTTGTCAAAGTCGTAATAGAAGCCGTTTTCGATCCAGGGACCAATCGTCACTTGCGCCTTGGGAAACAGCTTTTGCACTGCCATTGCCATGACGTGTGAGGCCGTATGGCGAATCTTTTTGAGATTTTCGGAGTTGTCAGGGCGGGGCAAATTCATTTCTGGAGCAGCCATTTCTTGTGGGGCAGCCGATTCGTTTGGCATTTCAGGCGCGATCGATCGTTCAAAATTGCCGTTCTATTTTAGCGAATGCGGAGTTACGCCTGACGATGGGGATCAAAAGGCAGAGATTGATTTCCAGGTTCTGACTCGCGAAGGAATATCAATTCATATTAAGAAAAGTAAATTGCGTTAAGATTAGATCACCGCATTCAAAAGCAATTTTTATCTATGTTTAATTTCGAGTCGCCCGAACCAGAGTTGCTCAAAGGGATTTTGCAACCGCTGCTCGAAGACTTTCAGTATTGGTTTGAGCGATCGCGCCATCTGCTTGAAACGCAAGAAATTGAGTCTTTGGGCACGGAAGGACAAGCGGATCTGCTGGCTCGGCTGATCCAGGCTCAGCAAGAAGTTTCCGCCGCGCAAATGCTCGTTCGCGTTATGGAGGGCAAAGCAGGCATCGATACGGCGGCGCTGATGCCTTGGCACAAGCTCGTGACGGAATGCTGGCAGGTTGCCCTCCGGCATCGGCTCGACCACCCGATCGATTAACGGGCTGTAACGATCGGCAAACCTTTCGCGATCGACTGGGCGAAATCTGAGAAACTAGAAGCAGTTCCTTAATTCGATCGGCACAGAACCTTAATTTGCTGGTGCGTTAAATGCTCTGAACTGATTCATATTGCTGCTTGGAAGTTCCAACGTCACCCTGATTAGATTTTGCATTGATAAACCCGGAGGAAAATTAGGATGCTGCAACTGATTTACGTTTTCGCTTTTACCGTATTGGCGTTTCTGGCCGTTGGCAACATGATTCGCAACCTGATGACGTTGGGCATGGACGCGCAGCGCAGTTCGAGCCGCAGCCCGTATCGTCAGCGGATGATGGGCGTTCCGCATCCTGAACTGCTGGACGATCAAGGCAATTTAGTCGATGAGCCGTTTTTGGTGATGCGATCGATCAACGTGGACGACGCTCGCGTACAGCTTGATGCGCTCTACAAATCGTCTCCGGGCGCAACCAACGACGAAGAATAGCGCCTAATTTCCGTCATCCTCCGATCGCAATCCTTGATCACTCGATCGAGGGTTGCGTTTGCGTTTGCAGCCAGTCGAGATAGGCAGCGGAACCTGCGGCGATCGGCAGAGCAATAATCTCCGGGACTTCGTAGGAGTGGAGCGATCGCACCTGCGCTTCAAGCTGGGCGAACTGCGCGAGGTCGGTTTTAATCAAAAGCTGCCATTCCTGAGAATTTTCCAGCTTTCCCTGCCACCAGTAGATCGATCGCACAGGCCAAATGCTCACACAGGCGGCGAGTTTGGCAGCAATCAGCGATTGGGCGATCGATTCGGCTTCGCGCTCAGAAGCAGCCGTCACCAAAACGATGCCGAGTGACTCAGAGGGCATGATGTGGGGAATCCGAGGCTGGAGGCACGGATCGATCGCCCTCCACCAGCAAATCAAGATATTCGCGCATTTGTTCCGGCAAATTCGTATTGTCAAATGCTGCGCCATCGATTTTGACACCAAGCAGGTTGGCTTCGCTCAAATCCGCCGCGCTCAAATCGGCCTTGCGAAGATCGCTCCAGTTCAAGTTAGCGCGATGCAGCACTGCGCCCGTCAGGTTAGAAGCAGCAAGGTTTGCGCCGTCCAGAATGACGTTGTGCAGTCGAGCCGCTGCCAAATTTGCCGCCTGTAAATTTGCGCCCGCCAGATTTGCGCTGTTGAGTCGAGCTTCGGTGAGGTTGATGCCGCTCAAATCAACGCCGCGCAGATCGAGACCGTTCAGAAATGCGCCTTTGAGGTTGACGCCATCGAGAAATGCGCCAGTGAGATTTGCGCCGCTGAGTCTCGCACCGCTGAGGTTGCTCCAGTTGAGGTTGGCGCGTTGCAGGTTGGCGTTGCGGAGGTTGACTCCGGTGAAGTTTGCACCGCAGAGGTTCGATCGCGCCAGATTCGCCCCGCGCAAATTCGCATGGCTCAGCGCTGCACCGCTCAATTTCGCTTTGGCAAAAGTTGGCCTTCACCAAAAATGCGCCGCTGAAGTTGGCCTTGGTCAAATCCGCATCGTTGAAGTTGGCTTCGCTGAGTTTGGCAAAGCTTAGATCTGCCCAGTTGAGGAACGCTTCGGAGAAGTTGACTTTGGTGAGAAAGGCGCGGCTGAAGTTGGCTCCCATCAAATTTGCGCCCGTCAGATCAACATCGACCAGCGTGACGCCGCTAAGGTCGGCGCTACGGAGATCAATGCCGACGAACGATCGCCGTCCGGCTTCATACTGTTTCAGCAAATAGCAAACATCCATAACCTGAAGGGTGCGGTAGCTGGATAAAATTCGGCTGTGGAACAGCTACCCCTAACTTAAAGCAGATTGCTTCGATTGCGGGTTTCGCTTAAGATTGCTTGATTTCTTGGTACAAAACGACTCAATGAGCATCATGGCGAGACGAATCGGCTTTGGCATACTCTGGATCGGATTTGCGGCTTATGCGTTTTTGCTCGCCCCACCCAACCGGCCCGACACCTTTGACCTGATTAAAGATTTGTCAACGGGCAATTGGGACGGCATCAATCCCTTGGTCGTCTGCCTGTTCAACATCATGGGCGTGATGCCAATGCTCTATGGCTGTCTCTTATTTCTCGACGGACGCGGACAAAAAGTTCCGGCATGGCCGTTCGCCGCGCTTTCGTTCGGCGTCGGTGCGTTTATGGTTTTGCCGTACCTCGTGCTGCGGAGTTCAAATCCCACGTTTCCAGGCGAGAAAAACTGGTTTTTGAAACTGCTCGATTCGCGCTGGACGGCGATCGCCCTCTCGCTGGGCGCACTCGGCCTGTTCTTCTATGGCATCACAATGGGCGACTGGGCAAACTTCGCACAGCAGTGGCGCAGCGATCGCTTCATTCACGTCATGAGCTTAGATTTCTGCTTGCTGTCTGTGCTATTTCCGGCTCTGGTCGGCGACGATATGGCGCGACGAAAATGGCAAGATTCGCGGATTTTTTGGCTCTCGTTTCTGCCATTCTTCAGGTGGAATTTGTTTACTTGTGTTTACGGCCACCAATTGGCGATCGATCGCCAATTTCAACTGAACCGATCGCCACATCTAGCCGTTAAAAGAAATGCAGCACAAACGGATAGCGGTAGGGGCGAGTCGGGGTTGGCCGGCAACGCTGACGACTGCAAAATCGGCATCACGAAGCTGACAATCATCACCACAAACAGCAGCGGAATTCCAATTAGCAAAAGAGCCAGAATCAGGAACACGATCGAATAAAGAATGATGTTGACCTGAAAGTTGAGCGACTGCTTGGCATTGTCTTTGACGATCGGATCTTCGGACAAAAGCAAAATGGCGATCGGAACCAAGAGCGGAACCCATGCCCAACTGACTAAACAGGCGGCATGAGCGGCAGCCGACAAAAGTTTGCGTTGACCGGGATCATAACTTGTCATAGTTTCCTTGCGCTGAAGCTGAATCGAGAATGCTGTCAGAAACTACCCGTTTGAGAAGCACGATTCCCGATCGACGATCGCTTCTGGGGCATGTTTTCAACGGTTCGATCGAAAACGCGCTAAGCTCGTACCGCAGGCTCCAGCCCAAGCTGCTGCATCAGGCGATCGACATCCAGATATTTCTCCATCATTTGATAGACGCACTGGACTTTGATTGGCTCGTGCAGACGCACCTGCCCAAAGGCGCGATCGACAATTTCCACTGTCGTCAGCGTGTCGAGATCAACCGAAAGAATTGGAATTTCCAGATCTTCGGCGCGAGCCAGGATCGTCGCCATTGGGGGAATATGTCCGGTCAAAATTAAGCACTGCGTCGAGGTTTCCAGCGCAGCAAGCTGCAAGTCAGCCCGATCGCCACCAGTGACAACGGCCATATTGTGCGCTTTGCGGAAATATTTCAGAGCAGAATTGACGTTCATTGCGCCGATCGTCAAGCTTTCGACCATCAAATCGAGGCGATCGGGGCGGCACAGCACCTCAGCCTGAAGCTGATTCACCAGTTCGCCCACGCTGACGCTACGTAACAAGTGATTGCGGGGCAATAGGGCAAGAACGGGAATGCCCTGCTGTTCCAAAAACGGCTGAAGCTGGTTGGCGACTTTTTCCTGCTGATCAGCCGGAATGTCATTCAGCAAAACGCCGACCAAGCGATCGCCCAGACATTGCTTTGCCCACAGCAAACTATCGGCCACCTGAAGCGAAGGGCAGCGAGCCACCAGCACAACGGCAGCATCGATCGCTGCGGCCATTTGCAAAAGCGACAGATCAAACAGGCGGCCTTCTTCTAGGGTTCCAGCAGCTTCAAGCAGAACCAGATCGCCTGCGGGTGGTTGCAGCGAATCGCGCAAACGAGCGGCATAGTCGATTGCATCGTCACCGGAAATGCGGCGGGCGATCGAGTCAGCATCAAGCGCGGCCAACGTTGGACAGAGCCGCTGAGCGGGCAGCTTCAGGGTTTCTGCCAGGAAGCGGACATCTTCATCAATGTTGTCGATCGCGCTCCAGAAAGTTCCCAGCGGTTTGCCATAGGCGAT
>JAAUTJ010000402.1 GCA_012031475.1 Leptolyngbyaceae cyanobacterium SM1_3_5
GTTCCAGGATCGACTTTACAAGAAATAGAATTTCCGCTCGCAAGTAGTTTCCGATTCCGGCTGCGATCGACTGCTCCAGCAAAGCCGCGCCAATTTCGCGAGTCGGATCAAGCTGCAAGCGTCGCTGAAATTCGATCGCATCAAACGGCATCGCCAACACGTCCGCCCCTAGCAAACTCAATTGCGGATGCAGCATCGGATCGCCCGTCCCGATTTCAAACACAGGAGCGGAATGCAGAATCGCCGCGCCTTTGCGGGTGACGATGCGGGCACGTTCGCGGCGATCGACTTCATCGGGCGAAGCCTCATGCACGAACCAGCGACCCCACATCATCAGATGCGCATAGAAATAGTAGCCGCCTTCGAGCGGGATAAATAGATGCTTGCCGATCGTTTGCACCGATTCGATTCGCCGTCCGATGAGCGCGTCGGGATTCGCTTGCAGCCAAGCTTTTGCCTGCTTGGTGCGGGCGGTGATCGACTCGATCGCTTCTCCCTCTAGCACGATCGCAATCTGGTCGGCGTAGCGGCGAACTTCGGGGCCTTCGGGCATTATGCCTGCTCCACAAGCTGCACAACGGCGGGCTGCTCGGCAGGTTCCACTAAGGTGGGAATCCATTCTTGCTGAAGACGGGCGATCGCTTCTTCCTTCAATTTCGCCTCAATTTCGATCCAGGGCGCACGGCGATACGAAGCGGGCATATCGTAGATGAAATCGCTGTGTTTGGGATCTTTGAAGGCCATTTGACCGTTGGAGATGTGGACTAGCTGCCACTCAGGATTCGGCCAAGTCGATCGCGCCGCCTCCAGCATTTCCGTCACGCTGGGATCGTCGTAGCTGTCTAGCTGCTCGTGAACGATGTGGTGATGCGCGTCAAACACAAACGGCACTTCTGCCGCTCGACACACTTCCAGGATTTCGGCTGAACTGTAGGCGTGTTCATCGTTTTCTAGGGTGAGGCGCGATCGCACATTGAACGGCAGCGATCGAATCGTTTCGATCAGCTTCTGGGGTCGATCGCCCTTGCCGCCGTGAATGTTCACCACCGTCCAAGCCGACTGCGGCAGACCGATCAGATCGAGAATCCACGCATGAGTTTGTAAAATCTTGATGCTGTTTTGAATCACATCCGGGCGATCGCTGCTCAAAACGACAAACTGATCTGGGTGAATGACGAGGCGAATTCCGAAGGCAGTGGCGCGATCGCCAATCAGCTTCAGTTCACTCGCGAATTCCGGCAAGATCGCTGCGCCTAATGTGTCGTCGGCAAAGGGAAACAAAGCAGAACTGAGGCGATAGAGGCGGATATTTTGTTCTTTGCAAAAGTCGATCGCCAGCGCCAGCCGTCGCGTATTTTCCGCATACAGCGTCCGCAGAGTTTCGGCCTGTTTTTCTGGCTCGAATGCCAAAAGCCGTTTGCGAGTCAGGGCTTTGAAGCGGACTCGATCGGAGGCGGAAATGCAGACGAGTCCCAGTTCTGGCAGGGGTTGAGCGGTCATGTGTGTTTCGATCCTTCGGGCAAAAATGCGGCTGAGTCGTAATAGGTGCGGAAGCGCTGAACCTGTCCCATGTGGCGTTCGATCAGGCTGACACCGCGATACTTAATCGGTTCGCCGGATGTCAGCGTTCCGGTTGAAGTCCATTCGAGGGCGATCGAGTGTCCGCCTTCGGTGATATGCGTAAATTCCGAATGAATTTCATCAAAAACAGACAGATATTTCTGCCAAAACTGCCTTGCGCCGTCTTGTCCGGTCAGCGGCTCGGTCATCAACAGGTTACTCGTTTCGGCATCAGGGGCAAAGAGGGCAATCAGCGGCTCGACCTCTTTGGAAGATTCAATCGCCTGCAAAGTTTTCATGAATTTCTCAGCAAGTTCACTCGGCATGACTAATCCTTCTAATCCTTTAATGGGTCATGCCCCCAGTTTTCAGAGAATAGCGCCAGCGGGTGTGTTCCACGTCGCCTTCGGGTCGCTGTGCGGAGTGGCGGTGAATGTAGCTGAGGACGCGCTTCATTTCCCGAAGGTCGGCTTCGCTGTAGTCTTTTTTGCCCAACAGTTCAACGATGTGCCGCCCGGACTGATGCCCGATCGATTCGTCTCCCTCTTTTTTCTGCCCGACCGACTGCGATTCTTCGGTTTCCAGCCATTGCTCAAGCTCTTTGCGGCTCATATTCACCGCCTGCTTAAATTCCTTCACCGTATCGTCTTGAGCTTCAGCCATTTCCTTAAATCCTCATTTCAAAGTTCCCCATTCATAGGGGGACTTTAGGGGCAGGAACATCTTTGCAACAGGCCAACTTCTTTATTCCTCAATCTTCTCCAGCACATCGGGTTTATGAGCGGCTTCCTTCCCGGTTTTGCTGCTTTCAACGAGATATTCGGGGTTTTCTTTGGAGGCAGCGACGTGGTGGCCGTTAATTTCGGTGGGTTCGGTGAGTTTCTTTCTGATCACGCCTTCAACTGTGTTGCCGGAATAGTTCCAGCGGACGCGATCGCCTTTCTTAAATTCGCTCATGGTTCAATTTTTGTTAAATCGCTTATTTTTAAGTTAGGAATTTCTGTAACAAATTGCCTCTATCTTCTGGCTTGCCAAAAGTCGTTTGCAGGGCTGATTTCTTCTGAGTAAATGGCTGTACAGTGTCCAATTTTCCTTCGGTGTTCCAACCCGAAGAAAGGCCACCCCCATCTCCAAACCTCCCCCCGCCAAAGGGTTCCACCCTCTGGACTCCCAGAGGGATAACCCTGTTAGGGTGAGTCTTTGTACTACGCTTGATTCACAAGGGGTTGACCGATTTTCAATTGAAGGCAGTCATTTAGAATGGGCGATCGCTTCATTTCTACTGAAAAAGGATAATCCCGCCGAAGTCTGAAATGCCGATTTTGCGTTCAAAGCGTGAGACATGAGTGAGTACAAGGGGTCAGCTTAACAGGAGTACCTCCCGCTAACCTCCAAATCCCAACCCCCACTTCATTCGCGAGCTTTCCTGATTTAAGCGGGGGCGATCGAAAGATGAATACAAAGACTTCTCCGCCGAATCGGAGAATTGCACGGGGGCAGCATTTTGAAACAGCGTCACTGGTTGGATTTTGCCGAATTTGCTTCGCTGGTTGGATTGGGTTTTGGCTCGATCGTTTCTTTTTTCACGACCCTTTCTGCTCAGTTTCTCTACACCTCCGCGCCGCTTTCGGCCTTGGTGCTGCTGAATATTGCCAATCGCAAGCGGCTCGAAGAACAGCAAAATCGCAATACCAGTACGGCGATCGCGGAACTCGATCACAAGCTGACGCGCCATCTTGCCCTGCTGACGCATCAGGTGCATTCGCTGCCCACTGTCGAGACGGTGAGCAGTCTGCGGCGATCGCTCTTGCTGAAAAATCGCGAAGTGCTAGAGCATTTGTCCAGCGATTTGGCGAATGTGCAGCAGGAATTGCAGCAGCGCCTGGAGGCGATCGAGCAGCAAAATTTGCGATCGCTGCGGCCAGAAATGCGGCAGATGCGAGAACAATATGCCCATCTGTTTGATTCGGTTGCCCAGGTGAGCTACCAGCTTCAGCGGATGACGAACTCGAATCGGATTGAACAGTTGGATGCGGCGATCGCCCAAACTCGCGATCAGGTCAATCAAATTCAGGCACATTTGCAGGAGCTTAACAGCACGACCAAGCCGACGCTGAGCCTGCTGCAAGACCAAATTGCCAGCGTCCATCGCCAGTTTCAAAAACTGCCGCCGCCCGTTGATGCCACCTCGCTCAAACAAGAAGTCGGGGAACTGGTTCGCATCGTGGCGGATCTCGCCCCCAAGCGCGACCTGAGCAGCCTGACTCGCGAAGTGCGCGATTTGCACCAGCAGCAAGACCATCAGCGACAGACGATCGCGGCGATCGAAACAGCGGCGATCGCGTTTCGGCAGCACTTGAGCGATTTGCCGCAGGCTTTGGATGTGGCGAATCCTCAGCCGACAATGAACATTCACGCCCAGGTGCAAACGCTGGTCAGCAGCTATCTGGCGCATCTGCGATCGCAGCTTACCTCTGTTCAGGAAACCACGCAGATTTTGACGCAGCGCTCTTTAGACTCGCGAAGCAACTCGCAGCCATCCACGCCGCCGCTGGATGCAGTTGCGCTGCAAAGGCAAATCCAGCGCAACCTCAGCACCGACCTGACGCTGCTGAAAAAGCAAATTCGCCGCCTGCTGCACCAGCAGTTTCAAAGCGTCAATGCCCAACTGCAATTTCACGCTCCGGGCTATCGGCTGGTCGCAGATGTGCCCACTGTGGGCAATGCGGGCAGCCAATCAATTCTTGAACAGGCGATCGCCCAAGCCCAGCACCGCCTGATCCTAATCTTCCCCTGGTCAAAACCCGAACTGGATGCCCAAATTGTCGATCGGCTGGAAGCGTTTTTGCTGCGTGGCGGACGGCTGGATTTGGGCTGGTGTCACCAAAGCGATCGCGAGGAGCCGCGCCTTTTAACTCCCCTCGTGCGCGGCTGGTCAGCGGCAGGACTGCGCCCGGAATTGCAGACCACGCTCGATCGACTGCTCGCTCTGAAGCGGCAGTATGGCGATCGGCTCCAGTTCCAAATTTTGGGAACGGCAGAGAATTTTTTGGTGTGCGATCGTGCTTTTGCCGCATTGGGAATTGCCGAAGCGCTGGCGACACAAACAATTTTGGGTGAACTGCAACTGAAGCTCTGCACGACCGATCGCGCCGTGATCGAACAGCTAATCTCGCGGTTTGAGCAGCCCCATTTGTCCCCAGACGACCTCAGCGCCTACTGGAATCGCGCCGTAACGCGAGCCGACCTGGGCGACAAAGCAGGCGCGATCGCTGACTACACGCATGTTCTGCGCCGCCACCCCCACGATGCAATCACGCTCAACCATCGCGGTGTCGTTTGCTATGACACGGGCGATCGCCAAGCCGCACTGTCCGACTTTCACCTGTCACTCCAGCACGACCCGCAGCAAATCGCGCCCTACTGCAATCGGGCTTGGCTGCATGGCGAGGCGGGAAATTTGACCGAAGCGATCGCAGACTATACTCGATCGATCCAGGTGCAGCCCAGCGCGATCGCCTATTTCTATCGCGGCCTAGCCCATCAGCAACAGCAAGATTTTCACCGCGCGCTCGGCGATTTTGATGCTGCCGTTTGCCTCGCGCCAACTGTAGCAGCAGCCTACTACTATCGCGGCACAACCCAACAACAGCTTGCAACCACGACAGCGCGATCGCTGACCTGGAAATCGCCGCCGATGGCTT
>JAAUTJ010000403.1 GCA_012031475.1 Leptolyngbyaceae cyanobacterium SM1_3_5
ACGTTGCACAACGTAATCGCAGTGGGAATTTGATTTGACGACTTTTCCTAACGCATCACTCCGTCTCCTCGCATCAGGGTTAGTCGAACATTGTAGTGGTGATGTCGTACAAATGCACCCAGAAATTTGCCCGCTCCAAAAAATTTCCCCGCAACTGCTAGCAAACCTGACTTAAACAAGTCAAGCCCGCTAGCGATCGCGGGGAATCTTGAAGTTAAGCTCAACCGATTACGACATCGACTGAATGATGTAGTCAAAATACGGAGCCGCCGTTGTCGAATCTTCTTCGCTCAGCAGGCTCAGCGAAGCCCGCTTCAGACAGCGAATCGACTCGACCATGCCGGGAACCGGAACGCCCAGCGAGTTGTACATTTCGCGGACACCAATCAAGCCGATTTTTCGATCGGTTCTTTGTCGCCTGCCAAAACGCCGTAGGTAATCAAACGCAGATACCAGCCATAGTCGCGCAGGCACAGGGCACGCTGCTTGTCGCCATAGGCGTTGCCGCCCGGAGCGATGAAGTCAGGGCGCTTTTGCCACAGTTGCTTGCTGGCTTCTTGGACAATTTTCTTTTCATTTTCGGCCAGCGCGTTGGCGATGCGGAGCCGCTGCTCTCCAGTTTCCAAATATTCTTTGATGCTTTTCAGTTCGCCTGTGCTGGGATAGCGCAGTTCGTCGTCGGCGTTGAGAATAACCTGGCTTACTACACTCATGATTATCGTGATGATGTCGTTGGGATCTCGGAGATATCGCCTTATTTTACCGATTTCCGGGACGGGAAGAAAGGGGATCGCTGAATTTGAGCGATCACCTCGATTTCAGCTTGTACCGACAGGCAGAATTTTGGGTCAGACAAGCTGCGAGCAATTGCAGGCAAAACTCCTGATGAATGCGCTGCGAATCCGCGATCGCCCCGTTGGGCAGACCCAAGCGAACATGCTATTTTCAAGGACGATCTTAAGCTTCAGCGGTCTTTCCTAACTCTATTTTTGCCGAAATCAATGTCAAACAGCCTTCGTCCTGGAAATTCACTCCGCAAAGCGCTCTCGGTCAGATTTGCCGATGAAACCGCCCTGCGCGATCGCATTGGCGCAACCAATCGAAATGACTTTTTCACCTTCGCGTCAATGCCGCAGTTCGTTTCGCGGACGGCTGACCAACGTGCCGAATAAGGTCGGCTTTCACCTGCTCGACAACAGCGGTCAAGTTCTGCAAACCTCGACGCGCACCGGGACGCGATCGCAATCGGTTCGACTCGATTTGAACGAGGGCAACTACTACGTCCAGGTTTTCTCCACCAATCCACGCAGCCAAGCCTATCAACTGCGGCTGTTTAAGGAAGAACTTTGGTGTGGCTGTGGCGATGAGCCGTCTCGCAGCCGATCGACAGCGCGATCGCTGTTTGCCTGACATAGCTCACCCGCCCTTCCAGATCGCCGTAGAGACGCGAGATCTCGCGTCTCTACCCGACACCCACCCCCCCTGTTCACCTAATGTCGCTTTTTCGCCTTCCAGGTTCCGCCGTAGACATAGTGCGGATTGTTTTCGCTGACCATTTGCCAGCAGTCCGGGCAAACAAAAATCCAGGTGAGTGAATCGTCGTGCTGGACGCGAAACAGCGTCGGGGCAATTTGCTGGCAGCGATCGCAAGGCTTCTGTCTGAATCGACTCACGGCAGAATGGAGGAATGGAAACATCTAACGATCAATTTATCGCGCCCGATCGAGCGGCGGTTGCCTCAGAATGGCGGCAAGGCGAACTGGTAGAAGTCGAAATTACCGACCTCAGCCACAGTGGAGAAGGGGTGGGGCGCTTTGAGGGGCGCGTCGTGTTCGTACCGGATACAGTGACGGGCGATCGCGTTCTGGCTCGACTAGTCCGCGTCAAACCGCAATACGCGCAGGGCAAACTGCAAAAAATCCTGGACGGTTCCCCGCATCGCCGCCGCCCAAGCTGCATCGTGGCCGACAAGTGCGGCGGCTGCCAGTGGCAGCAAATCGACTACGACTTTCAGCTTGTCGCCAAGCGCAACGCCGTGTTGCAATCTCTAGAGCGGATTGGCGGCTTTGACAAGCCGATCGTCCTGGAAACCTTGAGTGCCAATCGGCTCAACTACCGCAACAAAGCGACGTATCCACTGGCGCGATCGACCAGCGGACAGGTGCAGGCCGGATACTACCAAAAAAACAGCCACCACCTGATCAACCTAAATCAATGCCCGATTCAAGACCTGCGCCTCGATCCGCTGCTGGCTGAAATGAAGGGAGACATTCAAGAACGCGGCTGGAGCATCTACAGCGAAGAGCAGCATCGCGGCAAACTGCGGCATCTCGGCTTGCGAATCGGTCGCCATACGGGAGAAATTTTGGTGACGCTGGTGAGTACGGACGCCAATCTGGACGGCTTGACCGAACAAGCGCAGGCATGGCTCGATCGCTACCCCAACCTCGTCAGCGTTTGCCTGAATCTGAATGGCGATCGCACCAATGCAATTTTCGGAAGCGAAACCCGCTGCATCGCGGGGCAGCCTTATCTGCACGAAATTTTCGCAGATCTGCGCTTTCAGGTTTTGCCGACCACATTCTTTCAGGTGCATACCGAGGCGGCGGAACTGCTGCTGGAAGCGATCGCCACGCACCTCAACTTGCAGGGCGATGAAATTCTGGTGGATACCTACTGCGGTGTGGGGACGCTGACTTTGCCGCTGGCGAAACGAGTGCAGCGGGCGATCGGTCTGGAAGTGCAGCCGGAAGCCGTCATGCAGGCAGAAACAAATGCGACGATTAACCAGATCGCCAATACGCAATTTTTGGCAGGAAGGGTCGAGACGCTTTTGCCTCAGCTTGAGATGCAGCCCGATGTCGTCCTGCTTGACCCGCCGCGCAAAGGGTGCGAGCGCGCTGTCCTCACCGCGCTCCGCAATCTCGCTCCGGGTCGCATCGTGTATGTAAGCTGCAATCCGTCTACCTTGGCGCGAGATCTCAAACTGCTGTGTGAAGACGGACTGTATCGCTTGGAGCAAGTTCAGCCTGTGGATTTCTTCGCACAAACGGCGCACGTTGAATCAGCGGCGTTTTTGGTCAAGGGTCAGGAGTAGGGGTAAGATTTCTGCTAACCCAAATCGCAATCGGGGATCGATCGCCTCTTCCGCCTTTGCCGACACCCGATACCCGACACCCAACACTCCATGCCCGACACCCCATGAAATTCAGCCAACTGCTCGCCCAGCTTCAACCTGTCGCCGCTCACAGCCTCGAAGCCCAGTCGATCGATCCCGACCTCATCTGCGTCGCCGCGATCGATGCTGCCCCTTCCGGCAGCATCAGCTACATCGAAAGCGGGCAAAGTTTGCGGCTCAGATTCAAACGACGCAGGCCAGCGCGTTAATCTTGCCCAAAGATGTGACTTTGCAGGCAGCAGCAGCCGATCGCGGCATTGCCTGGATTGCTTCTAGCCAGCCGCGCCTGTTGTTTGCTCAGGCGATCGCCGCTTTCTATCAGCCGTTTCGCCTGTCTCCGCAGATTCATCCAGCAGCCGTGATCGATCCGTCTGTGCAGCTTGGGGCAGACGTGGCGATCGGCGCAAACGTTGTTATTCAGGCGGGTGCAAAAATTGGGGACGGGGTGTGCATCCATCCCAATGTGGTGATTTACCCAGATGTGGAAATTGGCGATCGCACCGTGCTTCATGCAAATTGCGTGATTCACGAGCGATCGCAGCTTGGGGCAAATTGCGTGATTCACAGCGGCGCGGCGATTGGGGCAGAGGGCTTTGGATTCGTACCCACTGCGGCAGGCTGGTACAAGATGGAGCAGTCTGGGCGCACCGTGCTGGAAGACGGCGTAGAGGTGGGGTGCAATTCCGCGATCGATCGTCCCGCTGTCGGGGAAACGCGGATTGGACGCTACACCAAAATCGATAATCTCGTCCAGATCGGACATGGCTGCCGGATTGGGCAAGCCTGCGCGATCGCCGGACAAACTGGACTGGCGGGCGGCGTGACCTTGGGCGATCGGGTGATTCTGGCCGGACAGGTCGGCATCGCCAATCAAGCCACAGTCGGCAGCAACACAACAGTTGGTGCCAAATCCGGCATTGTCAGCAATGTAGAAGGCAATCAGACGATCGTAGGCAATCCGGCTTTACCGCATCGCACCTTTCTCAAGACGACCGCGCTCTACACGCGACTGCCGGAACTGTATCAAACCATCAAGCGGCTACAGAAAAAACTGAAGGATGAGGGGTGAAGGATGGAGGGGGCGATCGGGTTTGCCCCCTCCATCCCCCGCGTGTGGAGGACTTTGAGGATGGTTGGTGGGCGCGGCTGTCTGTTAGGGCAATCCGATCGCCGTCGTGCGCTCCAGATCACCCATCGACTGGCTTCAAAGTCCCCACGAGTGAGGGATTTGGGGGCTTCCCACCGATCGCAGCCCTAGGCGATCGGACAGGCTACGAAACCAGACGCTTGAGTTTTGGCAAGCGGGAAATGACCAGAAAATCCAGCATCAGCACAATCACCAGCGAAAAGCCAACGAGGGGGAACAGCAAACCCATCACGGCAACGATCGCCAGCGGCACTTTCCACCCGGCCTGATGTGCGGGCAAACTTGGAGCGCCCAAACGTCCTTTCGGTCGGCGCATCCACCACAGCACGATCCCCGTAACGCTGAGCAACACGATCACCATACAGGTTGCCAGCATAATCAGTTGGTTGGCAAGGCCGTATTTGCCCATGTGGATCGCCACGCCCATCTCGACCGACTTGGAAACTAGGTTGTAGTCCGCCCAGCCGACATCGGCCAGCACTTCGCCGCTGTACTGGTCGAGGTGAATTGTGCGCTCTCGGTAGACGTTGTTGGGAATCGATGCGATCGTGTAAACGCTCGTCGGATCGATCGGCAGGCTGACGGTGTATTCCGCTGGCAGTTCCGCTTGGGCAAATGCGATCACCGTGTCGAGATCGATCGCAGGCTGCGCGGGTGCCTCAGTGGGCATGGCTTCGTGTGAATGCTGAACCAGAATCGATCTGGGCATGGGCATTTGCTCGACCGCGAAGATCTAGATGCCGCTGAAATTGTCCAGCAGCAGTTTTTGCAGGAAGGGCTAGAGCTGATTCTGGATTGCAGCCTGGAAAAAGTCGAGAAAACAGAGGCCGGCAAAGTGATTTACTACCGCCAAAACGGCGGGCAATTGGAACAACCACCTGGGGGTGCCGCTGACGCTGCTGGGGCTGGACGGGACCCACGCCTGGGCGGTGGTGG
>JAAUTJ010000404.1 GCA_012031475.1 Leptolyngbyaceae cyanobacterium SM1_3_5
AGGTCGACCGAATCGATTCGGTTTTCAGTTGGTAGGATAAGCGCGATCGCACCATTTCCATCAACGGCAATCGCCTGTTTGCCGAAGTGGAAGACGGCGACAAAGCCAAGTTTAGCGCTCGTCTCACCAAGGGCGCTTACTTCCTGCGCGTTGATACCGAAGAAGGCAGGCGAGAGAGCTTCAACATCAAGCTGAAACTGGAGTCCGGCCAGAACAACGACGACGACGACAACGATAACGACGACGATTAAGAAGTTGGCAGCGCGATCGAACAGTGGTTATCAATTGGTTCGATCGCGCCAAACCGCTCGAAATATTCGCGAGCAGCAGGCGGAAAGGTCGAGAAATTAAAGTTTGCATCTCCATTGGCAATATCTGCCCAGAAATCACGCAGTTGAGCCGTCAGCGGTTCAGCTTCAGCGACCGATAAATTGACGGGTGATTCTGTTAACAACTTGAGCATGAACGGCAGCGATCGATCGGCCATCCACTGGCGCGAAGTGTTTGTAAATCCGGACAATCGGGAAGCGATCGCACTCGTCCCGATTCGATGATTAAACTGCCATCTTGATAATGCAACAGTCGATAAGGATGCGGATAGCTAACCAGCGATCCGGTTGTAATATCATAAATGCCGCTTTGCTCCGCGACATCTTGAACATGCAAATGCCCTGTGAAAATTAAGCGAACCTGGTGCGATCGCAAAACTGTCAGCAAATCAGCCGCATTATCAATCATGTAGCGGCGACCGAGTGAATTCGTCGATTGCCCTGGCAGATGTTCGATCGCGTTGTGATGCACCATTACCATCACCAATTTATCCTGTAAATTGGTGAGCGTTGCTTCTAACCAGCGCAACTGATCGGCATCAAGATGTCCCCAGCCGAACTGCTTTCCTTCTGCATCAAAACTGTTAGAGTTGAGGCCGATTAAATGCACATTTGGTAACACTTCGGTGCAGTAATAAAGCCGCTGCGGATTGTCATAGCCAAACTTCGCGTAATAGTGCCCGAATTCCATCAAGCCAATGTTGGAATCCGATCGATCGCGCTGCACCACATCATGATTCCCGGAACCACATAGACCGGATAGGGCAATCGCGACAGGCGATTGACCAGCCAAGCGTGATTTTCCGGTTCACCATGCTGCGTCAAATCTCCGGGCAGCAGCAAAAAATCAAGATCGAGCGATTCAAGCTGCGCTAGCACAAACTCAAAGGCGGGAATGCTCACTTCCACCAAATGAAACCGATGGGGTGCATGATGAATCGTTTGAGGCAAAGCGATATGCAGGTCGCTCGCGATCGCAAATCGAAAATTACGCGGCATGGTAGGCAGCTTATTTGCAACAGTTCCTACTATTGTGGGGGCGATCGGGTGTTGGGTGTCGGGTGTCGGCGGGGCGATCGCTAAATTCCGCGCAGCAATCGCTTCACCGTCTGCACCAGTTCCGGTGGCTGAAACGGCTTCGCAATATATGCATCCGCGCCTTGCTTGAGTCCCCAATATCGATCGAACTCTTGATTTTTCGTTGAGCAAATCAAAACCGGAATCCCTTTCGTGTTGGGATCGTGCTTCAGCCAGCGGCACAAATCGTAGCCGTTCATCTGCGGCATAATCAAATCCGTGATCACCAAATCCGGCGCATCCGCCTCGATTTTTGCCTTTGCCTCCACGCCATTTTTGGCCTCAACGACCGCAAAGCCGATGCCCTGCAACACATCCGCAAGAATGCCTCTTAAAGTCGGGCTGTCATCCACAATTAAAACTGTCGTCATTTCTTACCGCCTTCACGGATTCCCCGCCGAGCCAGCGGCAATTACTTAAAAATCGATCGTGCCGCCTATCTCCTTTACACAGGTCGATCGCTCCATGATCCGGAAAGGCAGGCCGCAGCCGCTACAGGTGAATTTGGCTGAGGATGACCTGGAGGCGATCGAAATCATCTTTGAGCAGCAAACTCAGCATCCGCCCCGCCTGCACCAGCCAAGCGCGATCGCCCTTGCGAAGCTGATAAATTTCGCGAATCGCCGCCGCCGTCAACCCGTCAACCGGAGCCTGACTGACCTGCAACAGCGTCCGCAAAAAATCCAGCTTTTCGCTAAAGTGAATCACTTCTCCTAGGTCACAGTAGTAAACGGCTTGGTGAATTTGCGGCGGGCGCGGCGGCAAATACTGATAGGTTGTGCCTGCGATCGAACTGCCGTTATTGCGCGACTGAGTTTGAAAACCGACGATCGCCGCTCGAAATTCCGTCCGCAGCATCGCGAAGATTTGCGGCTGCTGTTCGCGCAGTTCCGCCATCGACATTCCCAAAGCGCGAGCGCGATGGACGGAATCGATCGGGCTAGTCGTCGCGTGATAAACAACCGCATAAACCAGATTGCCGGATTCTTCATCGATCGCCTTTACCCAGCTTCCAAACGGCGGCATCACGGCAAAGCTCAAGTCTTCCGGCTCAAGGCACTGCGCCAAAAATTCAGTGGTTGAAGTTTCAATCACTTCTCCAATGTGATTGGCAGGGCGATCGGATGTGGAGAATTGCGGCAGGGGAAGGCGCATAATTTGGGGAGGGGGCGATCGAGGGTCGATATTCAGCAATTAGGTTAGATAGCGGGCTAAAAATGTTTCCACAGCATTCGTAATAACGTTTTCAATATCGCTCTCGCTGATTTCTAAATCAATAATCAAAAATCGCGGCCAGAAAATGATGTCATTAATCATGCCAAGAAATTGACGGCTTGCGAGTGGAATATCTGAAATTTCTAACTTGTTAATGGCAACTTGTGTTTCTAGATAGGCATGAAGACGTTTGAGAAACGGCTCCTTGCCACGATGATACAGTTCAGTTCCTAGCTCTGGGAAACGGGAAGCCTCGGCAATGATGACGCGAAACAACGGCTGAATATTCGGACTCATGAGCAGTTGGGCATATTCTTGACCAATTTGCGTTAATGCCGATCGCGGTGGCAGATGAGTTGGTACAGGCGTTGAGCGAATGACATCGGTTTTCCAAACCTGCGCCATGATGCCGCCAAACAAGTCTGCTTTGCTTGGAAAGTGCTTATAGAGCGTTGCCGTCGAAACTTTAGACTGCTGAGCAACGTGATCAATTGTTGTGCGGGCATAGCCAAACTCCAAAAAAGCCGCAAGAGCCGCTTTGAGAATTTCCTCTTGTTTCTGACGGCTTATTTCAGCCCGATACTGCTCAAGTCCCATTGGTTAACTTCCATAGCAAACGATCGTTTTACTTTTATCTATGATTACCCTTGGCATTTCTAATCCTAATTCACCTCATTCTTTTGCTATGGTAAAACGAGTGTTTCACTTTACCATGCAAATATACTCCGATGTATCGTAGACTACTGTTGCTGGGGCTATCTGTTCTCACGTTGATTCCTAACGCAGCGATCGCCCAAACGCCCGATCGCGCTGCCCCGATGACCTTTCAGGGGCGCTATCTGGTTTCCATTTCGGATGCTGATATGGTGGCATCTGCCTATGTGGACGGACTGCTGGGACCGCGAGAAGGCGAAGATGCGCTGAGCGTAATTCCCTTGGGCGGGCGGCACGTTCGCGATTTACGTGCCTACGAAACCGAAGCGACCAATTCGGTTGCAGGTCCACCTGTTGCGGTTGCGGTTACGCCCGATGGTCGGTATGCGATCGTTGTGGAAACCTTTCGGCAACGACCGGATGGCGATTGGCAAAACCAACGGTTTTCGGATCTTCAGCAGGGCGATCGCATTTCTGTTTTTGACTTGAGCAATCCGACTCGCCCGACGCGAGTGCAGGATGTGACGTTTGGTGAGCGTCCGACTTCGGTGAGCATCAACCGCGAGGGTTCTTTGATCGCCGTCACGTTTCATCCCAACGGCGCAGGCACAGAAACACCGTTGGCGATCATTCCGTTTCAGGCAGGACGGTTGGGACAGCCGACCTTTCCTCAAGTGCCGAACGTATCCAGTGGCGACGAACTGATTCATGCCGAGTGGCATCCGACCCAAGACCTGTTAGCCCTGGTTAATTCAACCGCTGCGGAGGTGTCGTTTGCCCGCTGGACGAATCAGAACACGCTTGAGCCTTGGGGAAATGTGGTCGAAGTCGAGAAGGCTCCGTTCATGGCGCGGTTCACGCCCGATGGTCGTCATGTGATTACCAACGGTTTGTATTGGGGAGCAGACGTAGAAGGGCGATGGAATGAAGCGCCACGCGGCAGTTTGCTCAGCATCCGGCTGGAGGCAGGCACTCAGGCCGATGGGTCGCCGCGTCATGCGCTGGTGTCGCGATCGATGACGGGCGTGAGTCCAGAAGGCTTGGCAATTAGTCCGAACGGTCGGTATGTGGTGACGACGAATCTAGAGCGCAGCTTTTTACCGTATGACGACGATCGCATCACCTGGTTTTCCTCGCTGAGCTTGATCACGCTCGATCCCCAAACGGGGCAGCTCAATCACGTAGCCGATTATCCTTACGACGGCATTTTGCCCGAAGCCGCTGCGTTTGACGCTTCCAGCCAGTACATCGCGGTTGCGAACTATGACCATTTTGACGATCGCATTCAGGGCGGGTCGATCGACTTTTGGCGCATTGCCAGCGATCCGCTCAACCCGCAGCCAATCCTCGTCCAAACTCGCTACGCCGTCCCGGTAACGCGAGGTGCACATTCGCTCGTTCTAGTTCCATGAGGTGGAGATGAAACGCTCAAGATGGATTACCGGAATCTTGCTGTTTGTCAGTTCTGTTGGCGTGGCGATCGCCTTTTCATATTTCACCGCCTACGATTATTCGCCGCTGGCTTCAGATCTGGGCTACTCGCCCATACCGCCCTCTGCGGCAGGATCAGCCGTTGCGTTTCCCAGCAGCTACCAACAGGAGTTTGTGCATTATGCGACCGTCGATTGTCCAGCCAGCGGCATCGTGAGGCAAATGTATATCGATCGCCCCTCGCTCGATGGTGTTCGATCGACTCAAACCGTTCCCAGTGGTGCGGTGATCGTGATGGAAACTCACTCGGCGCGGCGAGAGGGTGGCGATCGTCTGGTTCCAACGCAACTCAACAATATTTTTGTGCGAGAAAAGCGGCAGGGCTGGAACGTCGAAAATAGCGGCCAGTGGCAGTCGGCCTGGTATAGTCCTTCGGGTTCACTGGTTTCGGATAGCCAAAGTTCTTGCGTGGGCTGTCATCTCCAGGTGCGCGATCGAGACTATTTGTTTACGC
>JAAUTJ010000405.1 GCA_012031475.1 Leptolyngbyaceae cyanobacterium SM1_3_5
CAGGTGCAGCAGCATGTCTTTGGCGCTAGCGAAATATCGACAGACACAAATTGCCGAGGCGAAACTTCAGCAGGGCGATCGAGCCGGAGCCGCAACCATGCTGCAATCTGCCGCCAAAACTGCTTTGCAAATGGGCGACCAAAGCGCCGCCACCGTTTTGCAAAACAACGCCACCAGACTGCAAGCGGGCGAGGAACTGTCGGAGAGCGATCGCAAGAAGACCCGCATCGTCTCAAAAACCATCCTGCAAGATACCCCGTGAGCAATGTCCGTTCGATGAGGCTGTTGCGATCGGGGTAGCCCGCCCCCAAAATTGGGGGACTTTGAGGTTGGTTAGCGGGGGCGAGTGCTTTTTGGGTGCTACGGCAGATCGATCGACTGGCTTCAAAGTCTCCCACTCGTGGGGGATTTAGGAGGCAAAAAGACTTATTCAAACCGCAAATAGTGCAGCAGTTCCGCTGTCAACTGCGGTGGCAGATTCAAGCGCTGCTGTAAATCCGCCAAGTTGCGGTATTTGCCCAATCGCCGTCCTTCCACGATCGCCCGCGCTAGATACAAATCCACAGCCGGAATTCGCGTCAGCAGTTCGACCGCAGCCGTATTTGCGTTCATCGTTTCTGGAGCGATCGCATCGTAATAGCAAAACTGCAAAATTGGGGCGATCGATTCCAGCCGCGACACAGGCACATCCAAGGCAGCGGCGACATCTTCCAGACAGAAAAGCTGAACGCCTGACTGAGTGAGGGCAGCGATCGATCGGGCTTGATGAATTGAAATGCCGGGGAGCCTGAGCCAGTCGTCCATGCTGGCGCGATTCACGTCAATGCGAACGCCCAGTTCGATCGCCAACTGCACTTCTGAAATGGATTGCAGCCGATAAAACGGGTCGTGCTTAATCCGCTGCCACAGCGGACTTGGACTGGAAGCAAACCAGCGAGAAAAACCCATATCACCCACCCATCAACACCTGTACAGACGCGAGATCTCGCGTCTCGACACCCAAATCACGCAATTCGATCGAGCAGTTGACGCCGCTTCTGCTCAAATTCGTATTCCGACATCAAGCCTTCTTGCCGCAATTGATCCAACTGACGCAGCGCAGAGGCGACAGCTTCAACTTGGCCTGCATCGATCGGGGGGGGCGGTGGCGAGCGGGCGGCAGTGCGCCATTAAAGTTGCTGTCGAATTCGGCTTGATTTTGCAGCAGATACCAGATGCCTTCGATCGCACTGGCAAATCTGGGGATCATCGTCCAAGATAGCAGCAAGTAAACCATGCCCCAGCGGGGTTGACCTAAATAAAATTTGTGCAGTCCCGAAACTGGCTGGACGGCTCCTGCCCATGCAAGTAACACGGCGATTCGGCGGTCTTTCGGTTGACTCAGCAAGTTAGACATAGCAAGCAGGCGATCGAAATTGCTTTCATCATAGCGGCGGCAGGTCGAAGCGATCGCAGCGGCCAAGCTGAACGAATGCAGCCTCATGTTGAGTTAGCCCGAAATTGATTTCAGGGCGAGTCATGCAACAGGTGCAAAATCTCCGTTCAAACGGACTGGCGATCTGGAACGGATTAGCTTTGCTGGCCGCGCAGGGTTGCCAGAACGGACTCGCGAGGATCAACCCATTTCAATGGGTTTTCGCTTTCAGCCGGAACTTGAGTCGCGCATCTGCCGTTGTTCTGGTAAGGTTAGAGCAGGCTTGGCAGCAAACAGGATCTCGCGCATCGACAACTTCAGCCCTAGACTAAGAGAATCAGAAGCAACATACTTAAGGATAGATCTGGGGCAAGACCCTCAGCGGAGTAGGTGGAGCAGACTGAGGAGC
Organism: Leptolyngbyaceae cyanobacterium SM1_3_5; assembly: GCA_012031475.1. Taxonomy (GTDB): domain Bacteria; phylum Cyanobacteriota; class Cyanobacteriia; order Elainellales; family Elainellaceae; genus JAAUTJ01. The sequence goes on from JAAUTJ010000405.1 coordinate 1,824, forward strand.
GGTGTCAGGGTGCAGCAGTCGAACAAGAAGCCTGAGCTTCTGTCCTCAGAGCCATCCGGATGGCTGGACAATGCAGTAGAAAAGAGGGTGAGTCCTCTGCGGTTTTTGATGCGGATGGCGATGCAAGCCTGCATTGTCACTGTTGAAACTGTTGAAGCAAAGCGCGATTCATCTGGCTCTCTAGCCCCACCGCCAGCGATCGACTGTGGCTTCTCTGCTCCAAACTGCGGTCTTGTTAAATCGTTTAACCTGTAGGGTGTCCCAGACAGGGCAGTGTCTTACTGTACAGCCTTGCAAAGAATAAGCTGATAGAATTCTTGCGATAAAAACTGACTGCTAATGTCACAGATTCCCTTCTCCGCAGATTGGCTAAAGCAATTTTCTGACCCCTATGCGGTGCTGGGGCTAGCTGTGACCGCAGACGATCGCCGTGCCCTCAAGCGCTATCGCAGCGTTGCAAAGCTGCTGCATCCTGACAGTTTGGCCGAAGCCGATCGGGAAACTCGTGACTTTGCGACTCAGCTTTTTGCGCGGCTAATCAATCCGGCCTATCAAAAGCTCAAGCAGGAAAAAGGGCGATCGGAAATGCTGGCGACGCTGCGGTTTCGTGTCCGTCGCATGTCCAAAGAAGAAGCACTCGTTCCCAAAAGCGAAAGTGCCCGTCGGCTGCTGAGTGTTCCCGTTTCTGCGATCGATACGTTTTATGAGCAGGCCGTAACCGAACTGGCAGGTGTGCAATATCACCCGCTCGATCGGTTTGTGACGATCGCTCCTCAAATTGAAGAACTCAATTTGGCCTACCTGCGGCTGAAGATGGGCGAACCGATGATTCGTGAAAAGCGCACGGGCATCATTCCCGCCGCTGCTGCCAAACCGCTCGAATTTACGCCCGTCGCGTCCGACCCTGACCGAGTGGTCGTCAATTACGATCAGCGACACTATCAGCGGGCACAAGAATATATGAAGCACGCAGAATGGGTAAAAGCCGTACAAGAACTGCGCGACGCCATTCGGATAGACCCCAAGAAAAGCGATTATCACGCCCTGCTGGGCAAAGCCTACCTGATGCAAAATCTTCACGGCATGGCAAAAACTTATTTTCAGCAAGCTCTCAAACTCAATCCCCGCAACGAACTTGCACTGCAACACGCCAAACAGCTTAATATTCCGCTTGATCCCCTGATGAATGGCACAGCTTCAAAAGAGGAAAAAGGCGGCTTATTCGGTAATTTGTTTGCAAAAAAACGCTAGAGCAGCGATCGATTCTCTTCAATCATCAAGTTCCGCATCTACTCGATCAGTATTGATTCGGCTCTCACCTCACCTGCCGGACCACCATCGGCATTAGGCTTTCTGGCAGCTTTTGTCGATGTCTGTGAGAAACATGAAAATCTTCTCACGAAGAATTCACACAGATTTCATTGATATCAAGCAAGCTGGTGGAATGGGAGCAAAGTTGTCTATTGGGCGTATTGCTTTTTCCCTTCTTTGCTTGGGAGAGGGCTGGTTCTTTGCTAAAGAAGAGGGTTAAAAGGAATCCAGTGTTCTACGCCTCATTCTATTTATCTACCTAACTTTAAATCTCCCCTGTGTGCTATCTCAGCAGGCTTACGTAAAGCGATTAAGCCGCACCTGTTTTTTGCATTCAAGCGGATGCAATGCAGCTAGCTTATCCAAAAGCCTGGAAGCTTGAGAAAGCAAGCACGTAAGTTCTCCTTCTCGTCTAAATTGAAATCTAAATAGGGATTCAAGAATTATGAGTAATCAATGCCAACAACCGCCCTGCGCTGGAAAGATTTTAGCCGTTGACGATACTGTTGTGAACCTTCAATTTCTTTCCATTTTGTTGGAGCGAGAAGGCTACAACATTCAATGTGCAACCAATGGGGAAACGGCTTTGCGATCGGCACAGACCGTTCCTCCCGATCTGATTTTGCTCGACATCACAATGCCAGAGATGGACGGCTACGAAGTTTGTCGTCGATTAAAAGCCAACTCGACGACAGCAGAAATTCCGGTAATTTTTGTTAGTGCGATCGATGCCTCGCTAACAAGAGACCAAGTATTTGCTGTTGGTGGAATGGACTACGTTGCAAAACCCTATCGAATTCAAGACCTGTTGAGCAGTGTACAAAAGGCATTGGAAAAATCACCTCTGCTCTCAGTTTGAGGATTAACTTTTTTCCGATCGGGGTGTATTCCAGTTGATTCGAGGCAACTTTTTAATGTGAGTAAGGACAGCAAGTTCAATGCTTTTAAGGCAGATTAAGCAGGGAACATTGGCTCTGTTTAATGGACTGGAAGGCCATTTTGGTTCAGCGCGATCGAATATTCAGTTGCAGCAAAGCCATTGCAGCAAAGTTGCAAATCAATTTTAGAAAAAAGGCGATCGCTCTACTTCTACAACTGCGGCAATCATCGATTTGGCTGACGTGCAGGGGCATTTGAGCAGCGATTCACCCCGTACCCAGTGAAACAAGTAAGCTAACTCCCCAACTTTAAGCGCTCCAACTTTAGAAGGTAGAGATTCCCGACCTTTTAACCTCAACGGCCAAAGGCTTAAAGTATAGTGAAACTATTGAATGCCTGCTTGAGCGGCAGTCAGGCAGTTTCGATCGCAACGAGGCCAGCAGCAATGGGATTCTTTGACTCTGAAATTGTTCAGGAAGAAGCCAAGCATCTTTTTCATGATTATCAGTCGCTGATGCAGCTTGGCGGTGACTATGGAAAGTTCGATCGCGAAGGCAAAAAATCTTCATCGAGCAGATGGAAGCAATGATGGAGCGCTATCGCGTGTTTATGAAGCGCTTTGAGCTTTCTGAAGACTTCATGGCGCAAATGACCGTCGAACAGCTTAAAACCCAGCTTGACCAGTTTGGCGTCACGCCGCAGCAAATGTTCGATCAGATGCATGACGCTGGAGCGGATGAAAACGGAACTGGAGCGACAGGCATAGAGGGGTTGGGGGTTAGGATGCCGGATTGCTTCTTTCGATCGCTGGCAATCCGGCTCTCCTCACCCTACCCTGACTTCTACCGACGGCTCGGCGGCGTGTAGGCTGACATCGGCTTGAAGTTCTCGACGGGCACACCTTGCAACGCTTTTTGCATAAAGCTTCGCCAGATCGGAGCTACGTAAACGCCGCCCGTTGAGCCACCGGGAAGCGGGCGGTTGTCGTCATTGCCGACCCAAACGGCAGTAGCAAGCTGAGGCACATAGCCGACAAACCAAATGTCGCGCTGTGACGACGTTGTGCCTGTTTTGCCAGCGGCGGGACGGCCAATTTGAGCAGCGGTTCCGGTTCCCTGCGTGATTACGCCCTGCATCGTACTGTTGAGCGCGGCGACTGCCCAAGGATCGAGGACAAGCTGCGGGCGCG
>JAAUTJ010000013.1 GCA_012031475.1 Leptolyngbyaceae cyanobacterium SM1_3_5
TCCGGGAGAATGGATCACGGCGATGCACTGCCCGCGGAAAGTGCCGATCGGCTCCACGACGCCAAGGACGTAAGCACCCACTTCACCGCCCACGCGGCCCAGCTTGGCGCCGCTTTCCCCGGCTGGGCGATCGCCCTCAAGTATCCGGCAGAGGAAGCGCCGACCATTCTCGAAGCCGTGACGATTCAGGTGGGACGGACGGGAGCGCTGACTCCGGTTGCGGAACTGCGTCCGGTTTTGCTGGCGGGCACGACGGTTTCGCGGGCAACCTTGCACAATCGCGATCGACTGGCCGAACTCGATTTGCATCTCGGTGACACCGTAATTATTCGCAAGGCGGGCGAAATCATTCCCGAAGTGCTGCGCGTTTTGCCGGAGTTGCGGCCTGCAAATGCCCAAAAATACGAGATGCCGACGCACTGTCCCGTGTGCAATCAGCCCGTTGTCCGCCCAGAAGGGGAAGCCGTGACGCGCTGCATCAATGCGTCTTGTCCGGCGATTTTGAAAGGGGCTTTGGTTCACTGGGTCAGCCGCGATGCGCTGGATATTCGCGGGCTGGGGGAAAAGGTGCTTCAGCAGCTAGCCGATCGCCAAATCGTCCACACGGTTGCAGATTTATACGACCTGTCGATCGAAAAACTACTGAGAATTGAGCGGATGGGCGAAAAAAACGCCGAAAAAGATTCTCAGAGCGATCGCAGGCTCTCGATCGCAGCCTTGGTCGCGGGTTCTCTACGGGTTGGGCATTCGGCATATTGGCAACGTCAACGCCCAAACTTTGACCGCTCAGTTTCACACGGTCGATCGATTGGCGGCGGCAACGATTGCAGAAATTAGTCAGATTCACGGAATCGGATCGGAAATTGCGGAAGCAGTTGATGAATGGTTTCAAATTGCGGCCAATCAGCAGTTGATCGAGCGGTTGCGATCGGCAGGCTTGCAGCTTGCTGGCGATCCGCCCGTTCAGCCAGTCGAAACGCAACTCACCGGGAAAACCTTTGTGATTACAGGGACGCTACCGACGCTCAAGCGCGACGAAGCCAAACAACTGATCGAGCAGGCGGGCGGCAAGGTCGGCAGTTCGGTCAGCGCCAAAACCAGCTATGTCGTCGTGGGTGCGGAGGCAGGGTCTAAGCTGGACAAGGCGATCGAACTGGGCATTCCGCAGCTTGATGAAGACCAACTGCGCCAGCTTTTAGGCGCGATCGGTAATCGTTAATTGACTGCCTGTCGGGAATGATTGAGGTAGGCGCATATTTTTGTGAACGGCTCAACTGCATCCGCCTGATTGCTTCCCCTATATTTGCGACCTAGAACCCAAGACCGACGCTATGAATTGCCCTACGCCCCCCGATCGCCTCTTATTCTTTTGCCGCCGACTGCTTCTAGGGTCGGGGTTGGGCGCGTTGCTGGCGGTGCCGCTGGCGGTGCGTCCTGCCCAAGCGGTCGAGCGGATTTATTTTTCCTACGGCGCATTCGAGCGATCGGTGTCGTTTGAGGCGATCGAAACCTACGTCCAAACCGGAGAATTACCGGAGATCTCGTCTCCTACGCTCGCTATGCCACGCCCGAACAGCTTGAGCAATTGCGAGAAATTTTGCAGGCCAGAGCCAACATTGACGCGATCGCCGTTTCGCAGTTTCTCTACACCGAGCAGGGCGAAGCGATTCTAGAGCGCGTTGGCAGCTTGATTCAAACCGAGTCGCACAAATCTGGGTTTTACGCAATTCGATCGGCGTTGATTTTGGCCGCTGCCGACCCGCAAGAAGGCTTGACACCGCTGAACTTTTTGCGGCAGTTTCCCCTGTCTGGACTGCGCGTTGAGATCGATCGCGGACTGGCGATCGCTGACCAGCTTGAAGATTTGGTCAACGAATCAACCGCCGCCCTCGCAACCGTGCAGACCGAATTTGAAGTAGAGGCCGCCACGCCGATCGATCCTGCCCTGCCGGATTTGCGGATTCCAGGTGCGAACACCTCGCAGCGGGAAACGATTACCCTGGTGAATCGACAGCGCGATCGCGTCTTTTTGGCCGATGTCTACCTGCCCGTTGCGCCTGCCAACCGTCCGCCGCTGCCCGCCGCCCCGGTGATCGTGATTTCGCACGGGCTGGGGTCAGACCGCACTTCCTTCGCGTATCTGGCAGAACATCTGGCCTCTTATGGATTTGCCGTTGCCCTGGTGGAGCATCCGGGCAGCAACGCCGCTCAGCTTGAAGCACTGCTCAGCGGCAGAGCAGGCGAAGTCATTCAGCCCGAAGAATTTATCGATCGCGCCCTGGATATCCGACTGCTGCTGAACGATTTGAACCGTCGATCGCGCAACGACCTTTGTTTCAGGGACGAATTGACGTACAGCAGGCCGGAGTGATCGGTCAATCCTTCGGCGGCTACACGGCCTTGGCCTTGGCCGGAGCCGAAATCAACCGCGACCAGTTGCAGCAAGACTGTCCACCCGAAGATTCATTTAACCTCTCACTGCTGCTGCAATGTCAGGCCAACAACTTGCCCCAGCGCCTTCCCCGCCTGCGCGACAATCGCATCAAAGCAGTCATGGCGATCAACCCGTTCAACAGCAGCATTTTCGGTCAAGAAAGCTTGGCAAACATCAACCTGCCCGTGATGATCGTTTCGGGCAGCGCCGATACGGTCACGCCTGCTCTCTTTGAGCAGATTCGCCCGTTTACCTGGCTGACCACGCCCGATCGCTTCTTGCTGCTGCTGCGTGGCGGCACCCACTTTTCGACCATCGGCACCAGCGAAGGTGCCGCCCTTGACTTGCCGCCCGAAGTGATTGGTCCCGACCCGACGATCGCCCGCCGCTATACCAGCGCCTTCAGCGTTGCCTTCTTCCAAACCTACCTCGCCAATCAACCCAACTATCGGCCTTACCTGAGTGCTGCCTACGCCAACCGCATCAGCCAAACGCCGCTGCCCCTGCAACTGGTGCGATCGATCACCCCCGACCAGCTTGCCGCCAGCTTAAGAGGCACATTCGATCGCCCTGTGTCCCTTCCATCCCGCGACTAAGCTTCCACCACCGCCACCTGCGTCAGTTCGATCACATTCCCATCCGGGTCTTGCGTGAACAGCGCCGATCGCCCCGACGCGCTCATCTGCAACTGGCAACCCTGCGCCAGCAGATGCACCCTTGCCGCCTCCAAATCCACTACACCTAGCGCAAAATGGCGATCGCGCCCCCACTTCTCCGGCGGCTCGATCGGCTCCATCTGCTCATCCGCAATCAGATGAAGCTGCACCGCCCCAATTTGATACCACGCACCGGGGTATTTTAACGGGCGATCGACCTTCATCAATCCCAACACCGTGCCGTAGAAATGCTGCGATCGCGCCAGATCCGAAACGCGCAGCGCAGTGTGAAGGTAGTTCGTGAGTTGCATGAGCATCAGGTATCGGGTTACGTAGAGACGCGAGATCTCGCGTCTCCAAGGACAGGCCGGAGTTTAGGTTCCAAGAGTTTAGGTTCCAAGACCAATAGTTCGGCGGATCGGAAACAGCAAGAAATTTGAATCACGATCGCTCCATGACTGTGAGAATCCTATCGCCTAAACTAGAACAGATTCCCCCTCCCCAGCATGACTTACTGTAGCCAAAGCCACCCCAACCCGCCCGGAAGCCGCTTCTGTGCGCTCTGCGGCGAAAAACTGTCTCCCCAAACGATCGAGACAGGCTTGGTGCTGGGCGATCGCTACGAAATTCAATCCGAACTCGGACACGGCGGCTTTGGGCGCACTTATCTCGCTTGCGATCGCAACCGCTTCAACGAATTTTGCGTCCTCAAAGAATTTGCCCCCAAGTCCAAGGAACCGGAGCGTTGCAAAAAGCCGAAGAACTCTTCGCCCGCGAAGCCGGAGTTCTCTATCAGCTTCAGCACCCGCAAATTCCCCGCTTCCGCGAACTGTTTCGCGCTCAAGTCGGCGGACGCGATCGCCTCTTCCTTGTTCAAGATTACGTCGCCGGAAAAAACTATCGGCAGTTACTCAACGTCCGACAGCCATTCAGTGAAGCCGAAATCGCCACACTGCTGCGGCAACTCTTGCCCGTCCTGCACTACATTCATTCGATCGGCGTCATCCACCGCGACATTTCGCCCGACAACCTGATCCAGCGCGAAACCGACCTGCTGCCCGTCCTGATCGACTTTGGCGGCGTCAAGCAGATTGCCGCCAGCGTTTCGCAAATGGCGCACACCCCTTCATCCGCCACGCTGCTCGGCAAAATCGGCTACGCCCCGCCCGAACAAATGCACATGGGCATCGTTTCGCCCGACAGCGACCTGTACGCTCTGGCGATGACCGCCTTGGTGCTGCGAACCGAAAAAGAACCTCAAGACATTTCGGCATCCTGGCGCGATGCGTTCACGCCGCCGCTGCAAACGATTCTGGCAAAAATGCTTGCCCTCCAGCCGATCGATCGCTACCCCAACGCGATCGCCGTCCTGCAAGCCCTTGACTCAACCCGCTTGCCAACCCAGCCACCCATCTCCACGCCGACCCCCGTTCCGATCGCCACCGTTGCCGCTGTTCCACCCGCCCCCATTGCCGAAAAAAAATCAAGCGTCGGCAAAATTGCGCTGCTGGCCGTGTTCGCCGCTGCGATCGGCTTCACCTGGGGAACCCGCAACTTCTGGCTACCATCTGCCTCCAATCCGCCCCAAACCCACACCAACCGCAACCCCGCCCGCTCGTCGAAATCCCCCAGCCCCTACCCCGACCTCGAACTTCTCTGCCGCAGAACGCACCCGCAAAGCGACCCTGCGCGATCGCCGCGAATCTCTGGGCGTTCCGCAAGCGTTCTACACCGCCATCACCAACCACACCTTTTTCGATCGCTATCCCAACCAGCAAGGCCGGACGCTCTCCGACAGTCAGGCGGACGAAATTTGGCGCGATCGCTGGGATCAAATCGCCGCAGATTGGCTCGACTGGTTTGAGGACAACCTCAGCAGCCAAGCTCGCCGCAACCTAGGCAGCTATGGCGAGGATAATCTGGCTCGTTTCCGGCAGCAGATCAACGCACTCGGCGTCGGCAGTGGAACGCTCAACGACTTGACGGACGGAAAATTTTTCCATCTGTTTCCTGACCAGCGCGGCAAAACCGAGCGTGACGGCTTTTTGCCCAGTCCGATCGGGCAGGTGTGGCAGGCGATCGCCGCTGATCAAGTGCAGGCACTCGAATCCGGCGAGACGCTCGAAAAAGTCGAGTTTGCGCCAGGTACTGCGGCGATCGCCTCACTGCCACACTCGCGCCGGGTGAAGGTCGCGTCTACACAGCCACCCTGCAAGCTGGACAAACGCTCGGAATCAAGCTGCAAGCGCCCGATACCCGCCTGTCAGTTTATCCACCGCGCCCGACTGCCGAGCAGCCTTTTTTGCTCTCGGATTCTGAGGAGAAAACTGGTCAACAACGCTGACCCAAAGCGGCATTTACGAAATTGTCGTGATTTCAACCGCCTCCCGATCGATGAGGTGGATCTGTCGATCGCGGCGGAAAGCATTGCGCCTGAACCTGCTCCGCCGCCGCCCCAAGACGAAGACGACTCAGCCGATGGTTCAGAGGACGATTCAAACTAGCAGGCGATCGAAATATGTCTGAATGTATCGCCCTGCTGGTTCTGCGGTGACATTTTCGCTATGGTAATATTTTGATTCATAACCTAGGCAAGGAATTTTCAGGCATGTCAGCAGCCGCACAAGTTACAGATTCCACTTTTAATCAAGAAGTACTTGAAAGCGATGTCCCCGTTCTGGTGGATTTTTGGGCCCCTTGGTGCGGCCCCTGCCGGATGGTAGCTCCGGTCGTCGATGAAATTGCTGAACAGTACTCCGGCCAAATCAAGGTCGTCAAGGTCAACACAGACGACAATCCCAGCGTTGCCAGCAAGTATGGGATTCGCAGCATCCCGACGCTGATGATCTTCAAAGGCGGTCAGCGCGTTGATATGGTTGTCGGTGCAGTGCCCAAAACCACACTGGCAAACACGCTCGAAAAGTATCTCTAAGCTCCATTTCGATCGCGCCATTGCAGCGATTCGTCCAAATAAGCTCGATTTCCACAATGGAGTCGAGCTTATTTTCACAGTTGCGATCGATGTTAGCTAATGAGGTTTGGAAGCGATCGACTTGCTAAAAGTTGTATCCATTGCTACAAACCTTCTCACGTTTAGACAAGCTTCTAGATTTGCCGATACAATAGGATGCTGTCCGTTTGGCTGATGTTCATGAGTTTATCTTCTGATTCGGGTCTTGAGTCGCTACAGCAAGACTTGGATGAACTGCTTCATCAACTGCCCGCACATCGACATGGAGCGCTGATTCAGCAAGCACTAGCAGCGATCGTCGAGTTAGCCGAAGGCGAAGCCGATCGCCTCGACTGGAAGATTTTGTCTGCCTCGCTGTTGGACATGAAGCGAGCCTTTCAAGCGCTCTATCCCTATCGCCACACGCGCAAAATTTCGATTTTTGGCTCAGCCCGTCTCGCGCCCGAAACGCCCGAATATCAAATGGCGGTTGCCTTTGCTCGCTGCGTCACTCAGCAAGGCTTTATGGTGATTACCGGAGGCGGACCGGGAATCATGCAGGCCGGAAACGAAGGAGCCGGAGCCGCGAATTCGTTTGGACTAAATATTTTGCTGCCGTTTGAGCAGGGCAGCAATCCGTTCATTGAAGGCGATCCAAAGCTGATTAACTTCAAGTATTTCTTTACGCGCAAGCTGTTTTTTCTGCGCGAAAGCGATGCGCTGGCTTTGTTTCCGGGCGGCTTTGGAACGCAGGATGAAGCGTTTGAGTGTTTAACCTTGGTGCAAACGGGCAAATCGCAGCTTGTGCCCTTGGTGCTGGTCGATCGACCGGGCGGCGACTATTGGCATAGCTGGTATGACTATGTGCAAAAACATTTGCTTCAGCGTGGTTTAGTCAGTGCCGATGATTTTAGCTTGTTTACGATTACCGATCGCCTTGATGTCGCCTGCGATGAAATCTCGAATTTTTATCGCGTCTATCACTCCAATCGCTTCACGCAAGGCCAGCTTTTTTTGCGGCTCAAAACTGAACTTTCGGACGAAAATGTTGACCAGCTTAACCAAGAATTTAGCGCTACCTTTAGTCAAAGGAAAATTGAAAAGGACGTTTCGCTTTCTGAAGCGGGCGATCCCGCTTCAGATTCACTGCCCTGCCTAAAAATGTATTTCAATCAGCGTGATTATGGTCGTCTCTATCAAATGATTCGCCACCTCAATCAGCTTGCACCTGCGTCGCCCATTGTCGATCATCCTGAACAGAAATAGCTACTGAGGCTGTGCAGGAATGGGTCTGCCCGATCGCAAAATCCGCTTCATCTCCTCATAAAAAATCTTCACAGGCTGACTGTTCCTGTGAAGATGTGTCATTTGAAGTTGAATTAGAATTTGGGCGATCGCGATTCGGCCACCTCTAGCCAATCTGAACCGTGATGCACGGTTTTCACCCATTTCAGCCGCTTTTGGCGAACCGACATTCGCGCCGTCGTCGCGGGCATGACGACCAGCCAGTGCAGCATATAGATCGTGCCGCGCAGCGTTTGCAAAAGAGTGATCCAGCGTGAGGGAACCGTGACGGAACCTGTGACGCCTGCGATCGCGGGTTCGTGCGGTTCGCCTGTTTGGATGCGCCGCAGTCCCGTGAACATCCCGAATAGAAATAGGCTAAAGCCCAAACCGCTCAGAGGCGTGAGAATTGGGGGACGACTGCGAACGATCGCCATCAGAAAATCGGGCACGGCGGCAGTGGGCAGAATGTACTGAATTAGCCAATAGCTGAACAGGTCAGCGGTTTTGCCCAGTCCCATCCGGTTGCGGACGATCAAGCGCCAATAGTCGAGATAGCGCTGATAGCCGCCTTCTGCCCAACGGCTGCGCTGATGCCACAGGCCGATCGATCGCGTCACGCCTTCTTCCGCCACAGCGGGAACAGCAACAAAATCGATGTCCCAATGGTCGAGATGCAGCCGCAAGGTGAGGTCAAGATCGTCGGTGATCGTCTGCTCGTTCCAGCCGCCGCAGCGATCGAGAGCCGCTCGTCGGACAAACTGACCGTTGCCGCGCAGTTCGCCAATGCCGCCCACTGCGATTCGCTGCTGCTGCATATAGCTGTCTACGGCCATTTCCGCCATTTGGCCGCGTGTGAGAAAGTTGGTGCGAGCGTTGGCGATCGCTTTTCGCACCTGCACGGCTCCGACAGTGGCGCGATCGAACAAGGGCACAACCCGCCGCAGCAGATCTTTAGTGACTTGAGCGTCGGCATCAAACACGGCGAGAATTTCGCCCTGCGTTAGTTCCAAAACCTGGTTGAGTGCGCCGGATTTGCCGCCTGTGGCATCTGCCGATCGCCGCATGACCTGAAGCTGCTGATGATTTGCGCTAGCTGCTTCAAAACAACGGGGGTGCGATCGCTGCTGTTGTCGTCGATGATCCAAACCTCGTAGCGATCGCTGGGATAGTCAAGACTGCACAAATCTTCGACCAAGGCAGAGATCACAGCTTCCTCATTTTTGGCGGCAACCAGCAGCGAAACAAACGGATAGTCTGCCGGATCGTCACTGTCGATCGCATCCGGTGGAACGAGGGGACGCGCCAAGACAATTCGCAACGCCTGAATGCCCAGCAGAGTGGTTAATCCCAACACAAACCAGTAGCCCCAAGAGACGAGATGCAGGGCGATCGTGCCGCTCCAAACCACCGTGATCGCCATCGCAGCTTTGCGCCGTCGTCCGGGCAGTCCGCGATAGTAGTGGCGATTTAAGTCTGCCGATTCTGCCAAATCTACGCTCAGCGAACTGATCGGCTCCAGTTCGTTTAAAAAATCGTCGTCATCGCGCCAGTTGTTCGCCATAAGCGGTTCGGTCTACCTCCTGCTCAAATCTGTTGAGTGAAGCAGTTTCGTAAGATGCTTCCCCCCCCTCAGATTACCCTTAGACCGCTGCGGCTGTCAGAATTCTTACCTCGATCGAACCCAGCCCAAATTCGGGATAACTAGAGAAAAGGGCGCATTCCCTCACTACCGTTTTTCGTTTCTGTCCACCGATGACTTACACGCTTCGAGTCACTGACCTCCCCTCCAGCGAACGCCCCCGCGAACGTTTGATGGCACACGGCGCAAAAAACTTAGCAACGGCTGAACTGATTGCGATTCTACTGGGCACAGGGCAGGGCGCAGGCAAACTGTCAGCAGTGGGATTAGGACAGTTGATTTTGCAGAAATTGGCAGAAGACCAGCGCGATCCGCTGGCTGCCCTGCGCGACATCACCGCTCCAGAACTGATGAACGTTCAGGGCGTTGGTCCCGCCAAAGCCACAACGATTCTGGCCGCGATCGAACTGGGCAAGCGCGTTCTCCACTCGCGCCCGTCTGAACGTCCGATCGTCGATGATCCCGCGATCGCCGCTTCTCTGCTCAGCAGCGAGCTAATGTGGCAATCACAAGAGCGCTTTGCCGTGCTGCTGCTCGACATCAAGCATCGACTGATCGGAACGCGGATCATCAGCATTGGCACGGCGACCGAAACGATCGCGCATCCGCGTGATATTTTTCGCGAGGTGATTCGGCAAGGAGCAGTGCGGGCGATCGTCGCTCACAATCATCCCTCTGGCAGCGTCGATCCAAGTCCTGAAGATATCGCCCTGACGCGCCAACTGCTTTCGGGCGGGCAGTTTTGGGAATTCCCCTGCTCGATCATTTGATTTTGGGCAACGGCAACCACCTGAGCCTGCGACAGACGACCACGCTGTGGAAGGAATTTCCGCAAGGCGACTAAAAATGAAGAGAGGCGGCGCTTAGACCGCTGCTCGATCGCCTCTCTCGCCAACACCCGCCCCGTCCGTATAGACGCGAGATCTCGCGTCTCAACCACAAGACCTCGCATAAGACTATTGCGCCAACAGATTCATCGCATCCGGCGCTTGAGCCGCAATCATCAGCGGATCTTGGTAGAGCGGCACAGTGAAGGCCACCGTTGAGCCTAAGCCTTCCCCCATGCTGTAGAAATTAACCACGCCATTCATCGCTTCGACCAGCTTTTGCGAAATTGCCAGCCCCAAACCTGTGCCGCCATATTGCCGAGTGCGCGAACCGTCCACCTGACTGAACGACTGAAACAGTTTGTCTTGCTTTTCCAGCGAAACGCCAATTCCGGTATCGGCCACGCTAATTTTGACGGCGCTCGGCTGGTCTTGATTGTGTCCCAAGATCTTCTTCTCGATCACTTCGGCGGTGATCGTAATGCCGCCTTCATGCGTGAATTTAATCGCGTTGCCGACCAGATTCAGCATCACTTGCAGCAATCGCTGATAGTTGCCGAGCAGGACAACCTCATCGCGAGTCGCAGGCAGGCGAATGTCAAAGCTGAGACTTTTGATGAGCGTGTGTGCGAGTAAAATCTTCCACATCGCTGAGCAAATCATCCAGTCGGACGGGATTGAGATCAAGCTGCATTTTGCCCGCTTCGATCTTGGCGATGTCAAGAATGTCGTTGAGGATTTCGTGCAGGTGAACTGCCGATCGATACGCTTCTTCGAGAAATTCGTTTTGCTCTTCCGGGTCGTCCGCCATGCCGTCCATAATCAGCTTCAAAAAGCCAATCATGCCGTTCAGTGGAGTGCGTAATTCGTGCGAAGTGTTGGCGAGAAATTCACTCTTGAGCCGCGAAGCTTCTTCGGCAAAAGTGCGAGCATCTTCGAGTTCTTGGTGCTGCTGCATCAAGCTGTCGTTGGCTTTTTGCAGTTTGGCCGCCAGATGATTGCTTTCGGCAAACAGCGTAGCGTGAGCAATGCCCGTCCCGACCTGATCGGCCAGTTCGCGCAGCAGTTCAAGTTCAGCTTCGTGCCACTGGCGTTCGCCTAGCGCTCCGATCGTGCCGCGATCGATTTGGTGCAGCAAAATCAAGCTGTTCGGCTGGTCTTGGTAGCAGGTGGCGATCGCCAAAACCGGATGCGGCAAATCGTCTGGACTAATTTCCTCCGAAGGAACGGTGATCGGACGAGTCGTGCCAAGGGCGCGACTGAGGTAAGTTCCGGGTGTGATTTCGCGTCCGAGCAGCGAGGGCAATCCGGGCTGCAAATATTCGGCCACAACCCGCAGGTACGGCTCATCCGGGCTGTAGGTGCAAAGGGTACAGCGCGACACGGCAAGCGCTTCGCCCAGTCCGTTGACGGCTTTTTGCCAAATCGTTTCCAAATCAAGGGTGCGGCGAATGTCCCAGGTAATTTGCGTCAGCAGCTTGTGGTAGCGATCGAAGCTGGCAAACACGGTGGGACAGGCGGCCACCTGCGCCAAGGCTTGCGCCTGCGATGCCGTCAGGCGATCGTGCAGTTGTCCAACGACGACGACTTGGTGCGCCTGACCCTGCGGCAGCAAAATCGGGCTGACCACCAGGTTAAACAAAAAATATTGTCCCGCAAAGCAAAACGGACACTGAAACTGCTCTGGCAGCAGCAAATCGAGGACGCGCTGCACCCGCTCCAGGTAAAACTGCGGAGCCACTGGACCAAACTCAGCATCGATCGATCGACCGATCAATTTGGCCGCCTCAAACCCATACTGCGCGGCAGCAGGCCAAAAGAACGACAGATATCGGCCTGTCGCATCTTGAGTCACTACAAGATCGGTATTTGAGCCGGAAGCTTCGCTGCAATCAAAGAATTGCTCCGCCGCTGGCGCGTTTGCGGTGAAGCCGTTGGACAGCGAAATAGAAAAGTCGCTCGGCGAAGTCATTAATACTACAGCACTGAAGACGAAAGGACGGGGAGAAATCGATCGAGGCGTTCGGTGCAAGCAGGCATTCATGTTCATTAAAACAAATTGCCGCTGCGATTTGTTGTTTAATTCACAGTGACAGCGCGAAAAAAGCGCAGCGGATTTCAACTGCTCGCTTCAGCGATCGCGCACTGCACCAATTTTGTGTCACCAATTTTGAACTGATTTGCCGCCCGCCTGCCTCTTGATGAAAGGCTCACGCAGAATCAAGCGACAGTGATCAGGCAAGATTCACCCTGTCCTAGAGATGATTCAACCATGAGACGGTTTGTTTCTACTATTACTTGCGTGGAAACACGAGAATCTCAGGAGGAAAATTTAACTTTTTGTAAAAAATTGATGAACTTCGATCGAGTTTCGCCCAGTTCAGTCGTTCCACTCGCCGCGTGGCGGCACAGGCACATTGCGCTGCATCGATCGCGTCAGGTCGTCATCGCGGCGCGACCCGACCCGGAGCCACTGCCGCACGGCGACTTCGATCACCTTGCTCGGATCAGTGGTGAGATGAGAAATCTGATCGAGCAGTTCTGCGTCAATATTGATCGAAATATCGACGCGGCTCGGCTGCGACGGTTTGGGCAGTGACTGCTCTGAGGGAACGGCGTCGTTCATATTGTTTTAACCACCATATTGTCTTAACCACTGGTTCGCAAAGGTGAACGAATCCGCTTGTCGCTAAAAAACGCCACCGCGATCGCGACGGATTCTATCTGTGATTCTACGCTGTTCAACGCGGAGATCAGTGAAGATCGATCGATCGTGTATCGAAAGCTTAACGATCGCCACCATTCGACAAAAAATCGGCCTGTCTGAGGATTCGCTGATAGAAGAATTACCAGGCAGAAGAATTACAATGTGTAACAGGACGCAGCTTGAAGGTTTATGACAGACGTACCCGTTTCGCGCATTCGCAACTTTTCGATCATCGCTCACATCGATCACGGTAAATCGACGCTGGCCGATCGCCTGCTGCAAACGACTGGAACCGTGAACGCTCGCGACATGAAAGAGCAGTTCCTCGACTCGATGGATCTTGAACGCGAACGCGGCATCACCATTAAGCTGCAAGCCGCTCGGATGAACTACACCGCCCGCGACGGCGAACAATACGTCCTGAACCTAATTGATACGCCGGGGCACGTCGATTTCTCTTACGAGGTGTCGCGATCGCTGGCCGCCTGCGAAGGAGCCTTGCTCGTTGTGGACGCTTCCCAAGGCGTGGAAGCGCAAACCCTGGCGAACGTCTACCTCGCCCTGGAAAACAACCTCGAAATCATCCCGGTTCTCAACAAAATTGACCTGCCCGGAGCCGAGCCGGAGCGCGTCAAAGGCGAAATCGAAGAAATTGTCGGGCTGGACTGTAGCGGAGCCATTCTCGCTTCAGCCAAAGAAGGAATTGGGATTGACGAAATTTTGGAATCGATCGTCTATCTGGTTCCGCCCCCTGCCGACACGACGCAAGAGCCGCTCCGCGCCCTGATTTTCGATAGCTACTACGACCCCTATCGCGGCGTGATCGTGTACTTCCGCGTCATGGACGGCACGGTGAAAAAGGGCGATCGGATCAAGCTGATGGCTTCGCGCAAAGAATACGAAATCGACGAACTTGGCATTCTTTCACCCAACCAGATTCAGGTCAACGAACTCCACGCAGGCGAAGTGGGCTACATTGCCGCCGCGATCAAATCGGTTGAAGATGCCCGCGTCGGCGACACAATCACGCTGGCCGCTGCCCAAGCCAAAGAGCCGCTTCCCGGCTACACCGAAGCCAAACCGATGGTGTTCTGCGGACTCTTCCCAACCGATGCCGACCAGTTTGAAGATTTGCGCGAAGCCCTCGAAAAGCTGCGTCTCAACGATGCCGCCTTGCAGTACGAACCGGAAACCTCAAGCGCAATGGGCTTCGGCTTCCGCTGCGGCTTCTTGGGACTGCTGCACATGGAAATCGTCCAGGAGCGGCTAGAGCGCGAATATGACCTCGACCTGATCACCACTGCACCCTCGGTCATCTACCGCGTCACCAAAATCGATGGTGAAATCCTGGAGATCGACAATCCCAGTACGCTGCCTGACCCCCAGTATCGCGAAAAGATCGAAGAACCTTACGTCAAGGTCGATATCATCACGCCGGAAGAATATGTCGGGACGCTGATGGAACTGAGCCAAAATCGGCGCGGCCAGTTCAAAGACATGAAGTATCTGACGCAAGGCCGCACGACCTTGACTTATGAGCTTCCCTTGGCGGAAGTGGTGACGGATTTCTTTGACCAGATGAAATCGCGATCGCGCGGCTATGCCAGCATGGAATATCACCTGATCGGCTACCGCGAAAATCCACTCGTTAAGCTCGACGTGATGATCAATGGCGATCCGGTCGATCCGCTGGCGACGATCGTACATCGCGACAAAGCCTACTACGTCGGTAAAGCCTTGGTCGAAAAGCTGAAGGAACTCATTCCCCGCCATCAGTTCAAAATTCCCATTCAGGCGGCGATCGGGTCGCGCATTGTTGCCAGCGAAAGCATTCCTGCCCTCCGCAAAGATGTTCTCGCCAAGTGCTACGGCGGCGACATCAGCCGCAAGAAAAAACTGTTGCAGAAGCAGGCCAAAGGGAAGAAACGACTGAAGGCGATCGGTACGGTCGATGTTCCGCAAGAAGCATTCATGGCCGTTCTGAAGCTGTAGAATCTGTGGCGACTCAGCTTAAAACAAGGATTTAAGCATACAGCAGTTGATTCATCATTTGCTCAGCCGTTAGCGCACTGACAAGAATGCCGACGCGCTGGGCAATCTCGTAAGCGTTTTTCTGCGGTACAACGACAATTCCAAAGTGCTGTTTGTTCTGCTCGATCGATTGGAGATGTAGTCGCTCAAAATCAACTCGATTGTGAGTCAGCAAACATCTACCGAGAGAAGCGGCAAGTTCAAGCTGTTCTCGATCGGTTTTACCGAGAGTTGCTTGCTCAGGAACGGTTGTGACATCCAAACCACGAGCGCGCAGCAATGTAGCAACCAGCGCCGACATATCCTCATCGGTGTAAAGCGCTGCGATCGTCACGACGCACCCAACACCGCCTTTACAGAGAGATGCACTAATTCATCGGGTACTTGGTTCCGCTCAATGTATTCATTGATTTCGGCTTGATGATCGAGATAAAAACTTAGAGCATCAAACACTTGTGCGAGGGTGAGATGCGGCAAATGATTTAAGATTTCTTCTGGCATCACGCCCAAGCGCCACAGACCCACAATGGCGCGAACAGAAGTACGAGTGCCGATGATGATTGGCTCTCCGCTCAAAATCTCTGAGTTGCGGGTCACATAGCGAGAAAGAGCAGCAACCATAGAACGAATTACTAGTAGAACCAATGTTGGCTCTAGTTTACCAAATTGATGCATTCAAATCGGCTGAATCACTACTGGACTCAAGCACACTTTGATTCAATTACTTCATTCGCTTTTGCTTAGCGCTACGATCGCCTGTGAAAATGAATAAATCGATGTACCAAAAGATGAATGCACCGAAGCACTGCGAGAGCATCAGCGATGCCCAAAGTGCGAGATCAAGACGATCGAGCCAATACAAAACAGGCATTATTACGATAGACCGCTTTGCATAGTGATTGAAGGGAGAAAATACTATTGCCGACACCCGACACCCCTTCAAACGGTACAATGACATCGCCCAATCGCCTCAATCAACATGGTGCAGTCGGCAGCGATCTATTTTGTGAATCCGCAAACGGGAAATGATGCCTCGGCGGGCGGGCAGGGCAGTCCGTTTCGATCGCTGACTCGTGCCTTGCGGCAGGTGGGTGCGGGGGGAACGGTGCGGCTGAGTGCGGGAACCTACAGCAGCGCAACGGGCGAGGTGTTTCCGATCGCAGTTCCGGCTGGCGCGGTCGTAATCGGGGATGAGGCGAGCAAGGGCAGCGCGGTTGTGATCAGGCGGCAGCGGCATCTTTGCCAGTCCAACGTTTGGACAGCAAAATGTCGCGGTGCGGCTAGAGTCGAATGCCCAACTGCGCGGTGTGACCGTTACCAATCGCGCCGATCGCGGCACAGGTGTTTGGCTGGAATCGACCGCGCCGACGATCGCCAACTGTACGTTTACAGGCTGCGGGCGCGAAGGAATTTTTTGCAACCGGGGCGGCAAATCCCGACATTCGCGACTGCCTGTTTAGCCAAAATGCGGCCAGCGGCATGTCGATCGCTCGCAATACGAAGGGCGAAATTCGCCGCAATACCTTGCAGCGAACGGGTTTCGGGATGGCGATTAACGATAATGCTGCGCCTCTGGTGGCGGACAATCGAGCCACAGAGAATCGATCGGGCATCGTGATTGCAAATCTGGCGCGTCCGGTTTTGCGAAACAACGTGCTGACGGGAAACGGGGAAGGCTTGGTTCTGCTCAATACTGCCCTGCCGGATATCGGGCAGCCGCAAGATCCGGGCGGCAATGTGTTCACCAACAATCAAACGATCGATCTGCGTAACGGCACATCAGCCGCGATCGTTTCGGTCGGCAATCAGGTGAATCCGACCCGGATTAGCGGCAATGTCACGCTTGGTACAAGTTTGGTCACGGCTCCCGCTCCTACGCCTGCCCCCGTTCCCACGCCCGCGCCCGCGCCCGCGCCCACACCGATCGTCCCCGGTCAATTTCCCGACATCAGCGGCCATTGGGCAGCAGGTTTCATTAACGGCTTGGTGTCTCGCCGGATTTTGAGCGGATTTCCAGACGGCACGTTTCAGCCAGAGCGCAACATCACTCGCGCTCAGTATGCCGCTGCGATCGCCCAAACCTACAATCTTTCCGACCAGCGACCCGACATCCGCTTTGTGGATGTGCCGCCGAACTTCTGGGCGACAAACGCGATCGCCAAAGCGCAGCGGATGGCTTCATCGCCGGATTTCCAGACGGCACGTTTCGCCCCAGCCTCAACCTGACGCGCATCCAGGCGATCGTGTCGATCGTCAACGGTCTTGCCCTGACGGGCGGCACACCCGACCTGCTGAGCTTCTACCGCGATCGCGCCGAAATTCCCAGCTACGCGACCACTGCGGTTGCTGCGGCCACTGCCCAACGTCTGATCGTCAATTTTCCGCAGGTCGATCGCCTCCGCCCCTTGGTAGACATAACTCGCGCCGAAGTTGCCGCCATTCTCTATCAAAGTTTGGTTGCTGCAAAACAAGCGCCAGCCGTGAATTCGCCTTACATCGTGATGGTTTAAGCGCGATCGATCGGCTCATCAGCTTATGATAAAAAGCTGCAATCTCTTCCGGCTTTGCTATGTCATCTGTCATGCCATCTTCTGTTAGGTCATCGGTTATGTCAGGCGATCGCCACGACTGGACACACTCCGAAATTCTCGCCCTCCTCAAACTGCCCCTGCTCGATTTGGTTTATCAGGCGCAAACCGTCCATCGTCAGCACCACACGCCCAATCAAATTCAGCTTGCCACGCTGCTGAGCGTCAAAACCGGAGGCTGTGCGGAAAACTGCGCCTACTGTCCGCAGTCTGCCCATCACGAAACCAGCGTCAGCAAGCAGCCAACGCTGGCAGTTGACCAAGTGCTGGCAGCAGCAAAACGAGCGAAAGAACTGGGAGCCAGTCGCTTTTGTATGGGCTGGGCATGGCGCGAAATCCGCGAAGGCGAAGCGTTTGAGCAAATGCTGGCGATGGTGCGCGGCGTCCGGGCGCTCAATCTGGAAGCCTGCGTCACCGCCGGAATGCTCAACTCTTCGCAGGCAGCGCGTTTGGCTGAGGCAGGCTTGACCGCCTACAATCACAACCTCGACACCAGCCCGGAATTCTACGGCGACATCATCACGACGCGCACCTATGCCGATCGACTCGCCACGCTCGATCGCGTCCGGCAGGCAGGAATTACCGTTTGCTGCGGCGGCATCATCGGCTTGGGCGAAAGCCTGGACGATCGCGCCCGCCTGCTGGAAGTCCTCGCGAACCTGAATCCCCATCCCGAAAGTGTCCCGATTAATACGCTGGTGGCGATCGAGGGAACACCGCTGCAAGACCAACTGCCGATCGAACCGTTTGAACTCGTCCGCATGTGCGCCACTGCTCGAATCTTGATGCCCAAGGCTTTTGTCCGCCTCAGTGCCGGACGCAACAACCTGACACCCGAAGCACAAGTTCTTTGCTTTTTGGCAGGCGCAAACTCAATTTTTTACGGCGAAACTTTGCTGACAACCACGAATCCTGAGCGCGATCGCGATCGACAGCTACTCGAATCGATCGGCGCAGTTTGTGTGTAGCAGATGTTGAAAAAAGGCGATCGAAACCAATCATCGATCGTCACCCATCTTCCGATTCATCTAACCACAACCGCATAAATTCTTCTGCCGCTTCAGGATTGATTTCTCGCAGTGCCGATCGAATTTCAAGAATCGCAGTGCTGACCGGATCGGCAAGTTCATTCACCCAGCAATGCACATTGCCGCGCCGAATTCCCATTGCTTTCGCTAAATCACTTTGGCTAATCCCATAGGTTTCTTTGCTTAAGCAGTACAGCACTGTAGATGCGATCGCAATCTGTCAGCTTGAAGCGCATGATGCCCAAGCCACTGCTAAGATCGCCCTGATATCACTAGGCGCGACTCGATGACAAAAGATGGAAGAACAATCGTTCGCTTTGATGAGGATGTGCGAAGTTTGCTCGATGCCGCAATTAAGAGCAGCGGTCGAACGATGACGGCGATCGTAAACGAGGCTGTACGACACTACCTTCAAGGCGAACAAAGCTCAGACCAGCGATTTCAAGAAATTGAGGAACGCCTAAGAGTGATTGAGGAACAACTAGGAATATCGAGAGAGTAAAGCGCTCAAATCATTCAACAAATCCATCAAGCGGCGAGTATCTTCTTCTAGCTGCTCTGGCTTCGCAGGGTCAAGCCGAATTACAACTTCATAGACAAGCGAGAGATCAAGAATGACAGAGGGTGTTTTCATGATGCCTGTTGATATCGTTTGATATCATTCAGTCTAGCTCGATGTGAAAGCGATTGCAATAGGCTGAGCAAAATTGCAGTGAGCGCTCGATCGCCATCGTCCAATAGGCTGTGCCAAAAGATGTCTCTGCTATCGTGGTTAGAATTATTGCAAATCTACTTAAACGCATCTAATGCCAAGCAAAGCCTTCAGCAATGGTGGTCGTAAGATTTCTCGGCTTTTACGAGTAGGCACACTAGCCGCTTTGGTAGCGATCGGACTTCTTGTCGTGTGGCTTGTTGTTGAAGTACCGAAAAGACAAGCCGCTGGCTTGCATCTACAAGATTCTGAGAAAATTTTTGATGCTGAAAACAAAGCTCGCGCCACAATATTGCAAGGCTTATTGGGCTTATCATTTCTGGTTACGGCCTATTTTGCTCTAAAGAACCTTCAAGTTGCTGAGAAGAATCGTGAAATAGCTGAGCAGAATTGGCAGTTAGCAGAAGATAAACACGGCACAGATAGATTTGTGAAGGCTGTTGAGATGCTTGCCAATGAAAAGCAAGAAATACGTTTAGGCGGAATCTACTCTCTGAAGCGAATTGCTGAGGAATCTCAAAAGAATTATTGGACAGTTATAGAAGTTCTCGTTGCATTTATAGAAAGCAGGTCACTGAGAGAGCAAGTAGGGGAGGATAACAAAATCTCTGCGGACATTCAGGCTGCTCTTGATGTTGTTGGATTTCAACAAGCTCCTGAAGGTAGAAAAATTGCCCTAAAGTCAGCGAATCTGCGAGGAGCTAGCCTAAAAGGAGCTAGATTAGCCAACGCAGATTTTGAGTTTGTTAATTTGAGCCAAGCCAGCCTTAGTAGTTCTGATCTTAGTGAAGCAAAACTCGGAGGAAATATAAGCTTTGCTTTGTTTCAGGAAGCAATCCTTACAAAAGCTCAATTTGCAGCCACGAACCTTGAAGGAACTGTATTTGATGAAGCTGATCTTAAGCAGACTATGTTTGTTCAGGCTAATCTTAGGCAAGCTCACTTCTGTAAAGCAGACCTTGAAGGAACTATTTTCCACAGATCAGATATAACTGAAGCTGACTTTAGGGAAGCCAAAAACTTAACTCCGGATCAAGTGAAAGAGGCCAAGAATTGGGGTAAAGCATTGTACGACTTAGATTTTGCTGAACAATTAGGGCTATCAAGAGATGAGCAAACAAGACAAGCTATCAAAAAGAATAATGATTTAATTGGTCTAGCTGGCTCAGATTTCGTGAATCAGCAACGGATGCCTAAAGAAATTAGGCACCAACAGAACAAGTAAACAATGTGCCGTAAAGATAGCGATCATATTCGCTTGACCAATCTGGCGGAGCATCGATCGATCCAATCAGTGATTCAAGCACGTCCCAAGCATCAGAAGCAGAATTTTGTGAATTCTTTTGCCGTAAAGCAATGACAAATTCCAAAACTTGCTTGCTTTCTATCGTAGAGGCATCACGCTCAGGCTTTTAAGTGAGGGTTATCCGTTCGCATAGTCCTGAAGTGCTTTGACTTCGAGCGGTTGGGACTGGAGCGATCGAATTGCTGCCGCTGTTGCTTTTGCGCCTGCGATCGTGGTGATAATCGGAATTTTGTAGGACAGAGCAGTGCGGCGGATGATCCGATCGTCTACCTGGGCGGTTTGGCCGATCGGCGTGTTGACGATGAGTTGAACCTGGTGATTTTTGATCGAGTCGAGGATGTGGGGGCGGCCTTCGTGGACTTTGAGAACGAGTTCAACGTCTAGCCCGTGATCTTTGAGCGTTTGGCGTGTGCCCTCGGTGGCGATGATTTTGAAGCCCAGATCGATTAGGTCTTTGACGACGGGGACGGCGGCGAGCTTTTCGCGATCGTTCATCGACACGAAGACCACACCTTCCATCGGTAAGCGCTGGCTGGCGGCGAGTTCCGCTTTGGCAAAGGCTTTGCCGAAATCGCTGTCCATGCCCATCACTTCGCCAGTCGATCGCATTTCTGGCCCCAAGATCGTATCGGTTCCGGCAAATTTATCGAACGGCAAGACAGCTTCTTTAACGGAAATGTGAGCCGGGATCACTTCTTGGGTGAAATCGATCGATTCCAAGGTTTCGCCCGCCATGACGCGCACGGCCATTTTTGCCAGGGGAATGCCGATCGCCTTGGAGACGAACGGCACGGTGCGCGAAGCGCGGGGATTCGCTTCGATGATGAAGACCTGATCGCCCTGCACGGCAAACTGAATGTTCATCAGGCCGATGACTTTGAGCGCTTTGGCAAGCTGAATTGTCCAGGTACGAATCGTTTCGAGCGTTGCTTGGGAGAGTGAAACGCTGGGCAGTGAGCAGGCCGAATCGCCGGAGTGAATGCCTGCCTGTTCGATGTGTTCCATGATGCCGCCGATCGCCACGTTTCCGGCTTGGTCGGCGATCGCGTCCACATCGACTTCGATCGCATTTTCGAGGAACTTGTCGATCAAAATCGGGTGATCCGGCTCGACCTGCACGGCGTAGACCATGTAGCGATCGAGTTCTTCATCGGAATACACAATTTCCATTG
>JAAUTJ010000406.1 GCA_012031475.1 Leptolyngbyaceae cyanobacterium SM1_3_5
CCTGATCGTTATCTTTTATGCGGGCACTCAGCTACAGCTTGCGCCCGTGAATTATCTGCTGGCGATCGCGCCGCTCACCTGCGGCCTGATCAGCCTTTACAGCCTGTGGTTTATGTTGGGCGCTTTGAGCATTTGGTTTGTCAAAATCTACAACGTGACGGAAGTATTGCGCGGTTTGCTGGAAGCCGGACGGTTTCCGATGGTGGCTTATCCGGCAGCGTACCGATTTTTCTTCACGTTCATCATTCCGGTTGCGTTTCTGACCACAATTCCGGCTGAAGCGCTGCTGCGGGAAACGGGAATCGGCTGGATTGTCGGAGCGGCAGGACTGGCGATCGCCCTGCTGCTGATTTCGCGATCGTTCTGGCAGTTTGCCCAGCGCTTTTACACCAGCGCATCCAGCTAGGGCAGAAGGCTAGCGCGGAAAGCTCGGCAGTTCCACAGCCGCCAGCGATTTACGCTTTTGCGTCGGTTGCCGCAGCGGATAGACGATCGGAGACGGCCAGCTTGACTTGGCGATCGGCAACTCCACTTTAGTGGCGGGCAGTTCTGGCGCGGGTTCAGCCGCTGGCGGCGTAGGCAGTTCAAGGGCGGGCGGTTGCCAATCGGGTTCTTCCGCAATCTGCTGGGCAAATTCGGTAAAATCTTCCGCTGTGCTGGCTCGCACCACGTCATCGGTCGAAACTTCGATCAGGCGGGCGAGGTCTTGCCAGAGTGCCGCTTCCTCATCGACAGGGGCGGCAGGGCGATCGCTTTGCTCGTGCAGCATATCGGCGGTGATTTCGATCGTTTCGATGATCGTCGGTTCAACCGCTTCGATCGCTTCGACCGGGGCGATCGCTTCGCGTCCTTCAAGCGGCGTTTCCTCGGCTGCGATCGCGTCTTCCGGTTCGTCAATCCATTCGGAGGTCGAGGTTAGGTCAAAGCTGGCCGCAGGCGGCTCGATCGATTCGCCGCGCAGTCGGCGCAGACTAGGCAAATTTTCGTTCGGGTCGATCGTCGGAAACTGCGGTTCGGCTGACCAAGGGCGAATGCTGACGACTTTGGGCAGCAGGGCATGAGGCGTGGGCAGAAGCGCGGCTTCGCGATCGGCTTCTTCGCAGGGTGACGGCACGTCCAGGCATTTGTTCAGCGCGACTTTGAACTGCATCGTGTAGCGCTGCTGCCGCTGAAGCCGAATTTGCAAATCGCGGCAGGTGGTTTCCACTTCGACAATTTTCTGCGCCTGTTCGCCACAGCGCGACTGGGCGATCGAGCATTCGCGCTCAAGCTGGGCAATCCGCTCTTGGGAATTCTCAAGCTGTTCGCTCAGCGTTTCCACCAAAATTTGCTGCCGCTGGCTGGATTGATGGCTGGCTTCAAGCTGCTGCATCAGGTGCGACAGTTGCGTTTGCAGCGCGTTTTCCTTGGCGGCAGCCTGTGCGACAACGTCCTGATGATGCGCGATCTCGGTCTGCAAATCCGCCTGACTAAGTTCGATCGCGCCTTCAAGCTGTTCCACGCGATCGAGCAATTGCGTGTTGCACTCGTTGAGCTGCTGGATCAGTTCGATCAGGTGCGTGACTTGGGCTTCGTCGGGTTCTGGAGCGAGTTCTGGGGCGATCGGGTCTGAGGAGACTGGGGCGATCGAGTCTGCGGCGATCGCATCCACATTCATGCTGTTGGGGAGTTCGACGGTCTGCCAGTCTTGCCAAACATCATTCACCAGCGAATCATCAACCGAAAATTGGGGCGCGGATTCAGGAGAACCAGAGGTGGGGGGGATGTTCGCTTCGCTCATGGTGGGGGAGACGGGAGGATGACAAGATCAGAACAAACGCACTGCTTTAGGCCGTTACAGACTCGCGCCGTTACAGACGAAAAGCAGGAATTGAGTTGCAAGCTTAGATCAAAGTTGCGACGGTGGCAATGGTCTCAAACCAATCATTTCCATCCGAGATCGCAACCACTAACTTAGTAGCACAGAAAACTCGATCGCCTGCGTTTTTTACAGCAATTTTTATCTTCAGCACCCTAAACTTAGAGGCCAAGCCCGGTTTTTTCAGTAATGCAACACTACGCGGCTTCCCAGCCTGAACCGCGATCGCCCTACTCCAATCCCAACTCGCGCTTCAGCAAGCTGATCGACTTGGCGCTGATGTAGTTGTCATAGGCGATCACCTGCGGAGCGCGAATTAGATCTTCACGAGCCGTCTGAATGGCCGCTTTCACGGTCGCAAGGCTGGTCTGATCGCAGTGAATATACTGAGCGCTGCGGACGATCGATCGAATTCGATACGCATCCTCGGTCTGCGCCGTCATCAGCAGCACTTCATCGCCCCGCGAACTGTGAATGATCACTTCTGCCGCCCGCAAAATCCCGGAACTGAGGCTGATCACGCCGACGCAGCTTCCCTTTGGCACGGATTTGAGCAGGTTTAGCTCTTTGCCGTAGTCGTAGATGTCGATCGGAATCACGCGCACGGATTTGGGAGCGGCGATCGCTTCGGCTTCCGAAACAAAATAGCGGCTGGTCACGACCGTTCCCGATCGCGCCTGATCGAGAATTTGGGTGAGTTCTTCCATCGGCACAAGCTGAACGGGAATATGCAGGGCTTGCTCCAGTTCGCGCACCATCAGTTCGCCCGCGCCCAAGTCATTCCCCGGAGCCGTCACGAGGACTCGCGCACTACAGCGCAACCGCCAATCAACTTCGGCCAAAAACAATTCTCGCGCCTGACTGAGCGAACAGCCTTGGCCGAGCAGTTCATCAACGCTTTTTTGAACAAGCTTGTGCGCTTCGGGATGCTTGGTGAGCAAAGGCGATTTGGCTTTTGCGCCGTTTTCGTCGCCCTGCGCCCGCACATAAATTCCCGATCCGGCCTGGGCATCGACGACGCCCGCTTCTTCAAGCTGACGGTAGACTTTGCTGATTGTGTTGCGGTGCAGTCCGGTTTGCATGGCAAGCTGCCGCGTGCTGGGCAGGCGATGACCGGGTGGAAACTGCCGCGAGGCGATCGCAAAGCTAATCTGATTAAACAGTTGAGTCGAAGCCGGAATTTCGCTATCCGGCTGAATATGAAACTGAACCATAAATGAAGCCCTCCCTGTCTGCACTGCTTTGATCAAGCAGCCTTTGATCGAATCACGTTGATATCCAAGTAGCTACACTGCACCCCGATCGCATTCCCGAAACTGAGGCGGTATTCGGTCTTCAGGGAATGCCCCGAAAAATAACCCAGAAAAATCATAAGCCAACTTGAAACAGCGCAAATCGCCGTTTCCAATGTTGAAACAAGTCAACTGTCCACTCTTCTATTATGCCAGTTGTGCGACGAGATTGGGGAGGCGATCGCGCTCGTAGAAATTCAGTGTTCGATCGCCTGTCCTTGGTTGGAATGAAAGCGTTGTTGGCCCGACAGAAAATTCAAAAATTCGTTGGAGCGCTACATGGTCACAACGCGAGCAAAGGCGTCTTTATTACAACTTCAAAATTTTCAGATGAAGCCGATCGATACGCAAAAGGCATTAATCTAAAAATCGTTCTTGTTGACGGTCAGAAACTCGCTCAACTGATGATCGATCACGGCGTTGGCGTTTCAACCAGCGAAATTTACGAAATTAAAAAAATCGATTCCGATTATTTTATTGAAGAATAAACATTCGTAGATTTTCACGATGACACTACAAATTCGATCGAACTTCGCCCAAATTCACAGCGGCAATCTCGCGATCGATGCCTATCTTGCCGTTCCTGAAACGCCAGAAAAAGCTGCGGCGATCGTTGTGATTCAAGAAATTGTTGGCGTGAATGCTCACATTCGAGATGTGTGCGATCGATTTGCGAAATTAGGCTATGTGGCGATCGCGCCTGCGATTTATCAGCGGCTTGCACCCGGATACGAATCGGGCTACAGCGATGAGGAAGTCAAGCAGGGACGAATTTACAAAGAGCAAACGAAAGCGGATGAATTGCTGAGCGATATTCAGGCGGCGATCGATTTTGCAAAAACTTTGCCCCAGGTGAAACCGGATTCGATCGGCTGCATCGGCTTTTGCTTTGGTGGTCATGTTGCCTACCTTGCGGCCACTTTGCCGGACATCAAGGCGACGGCTTCCTTTTATGGAGCGGGCATTCCGAACTGGAGTCCGGGCGGCGGAGCGACGATCGATCGCACACCAGATATTCAAGGCAAGCTCTACGCTTTTTTGGCGCAGACGATGCCAGCATTCCGCCCGAACACATCCAGGCGATTCAGACAGCACTCGATCAACTGTCGATCGAGCATCAGGTTTTCGTGTATCCGAAGGCGGGACATGGATTTTTTTGCGAAGCGCGATCGAGCTATCAGGCAGAGGCGGCGGCGGCAGCGTGGCAGCAGGTGCAGCGGCTATTTGGCGAATCGCTCTAGCTCAAAAAACTATGGAGAATCTTTATGTGACTGAACAGCCGAAATCGAGTGGAATTGATTATATTGGGAAAACTCAGCGTGTCCTTATTTCACCGCATTTGCTTGACTGGAGGTTGATTTGTCTTTTTCCTCTGACGACTTTGCCAAGGCACTCGAACAGCACGACTACCAGTTTCAGCGCGGGCAGATCGTGCGTGGTAAAGCGTTTAGCTACGACTCCAATGGAGCCTTAATCGACATTGGCGGCAAATCTTCGGCCTTTTTGCCGATCGAAGAAGCCGCGATCAATCGTGTGACCGACTTGGAGACGATCGTTCCGGTCGGGGAAGAGCGCGAATTCATGATCGTCCGCGAGCAGGACAACGACGGACAGGTGACGCTCTCGATTCGTCAGCTTGAACTGCGGAAAGCCTGGGATCGCCTCGAAGAAATGCAGGAAAACGGCCAAACGCTTCAGGCCAGAGTCAACGGCATCAACAAAGGCGGCGTCACGGTCGAAGCGATCGGCTTGCGCGGCTTCATTCCGCGATCGCACCTCGTCGAGCGCGACAACCTCGAATCGCTGATCGGCAAAGGGCTGACGGTCGCCGTGCTGGAAGTCGATCGCGACAAGCGCAAACTCGTCCTCTCGCACCGCATGGCCGCCCAAGCCGCCAGCCTCGGCTCGCTAGAAATCGGTCAGCTCATCGAAGGCAAAATTGTCGGCATCAAGCCGTTTGGCGTGTTTGTCGATTTCGACGGCACAACCGGACTTTTGCACATTAATCAAATCAGCAAAAACTACGTTGCCTCGCTC
>JAAUTJ010000407.1 GCA_012031475.1 Leptolyngbyaceae cyanobacterium SM1_3_5
GAATTGGTCATGTGCGTTTGCACGGCGTCCGTTCCGTCAAACGTTGCGCCCGCGCCCCGACCCACCGCAGATCGTTTCGTAATATTGGTAGCGATCGTTGCCAAACGTGAAGTTATTCATTGTGCCTTGAGCAGCAGCCATCACGCCCAAAGCGCCGTAGAGGGCATTGGCGATCGCCTGCGAGGTTTCCACGTTGCC
This sequence comes from Leptolyngbyaceae cyanobacterium SM1_3_5, assembly GCA_012031475.1. Classification (GTDB taxonomy): domain Bacteria; phylum Cyanobacteriota; class Cyanobacteriia; order Elainellales; family Elainellaceae; genus JAAUTJ01. The sequence goes on from JAAUTJ010000407.1 coordinate 199, forward strand.
CGCCACGACTGCGGCAGGATAGCGCGGATTGAGCATACAGCCGTCGGGAATCGTGATTGTCAGCGGCTTCAGACATCCGGCATTGAGTGGAATATCGTCATCTACTAAAGTAGCGGAAGACGTAGAGAACGACAGCTTTGTCAGATGGCGGATCGGGGCGTTCAAATTGGTCGGTTGCTGAGGGGAAGTTCCGGTAAAGTCAACGTGGGCAGAGCGGTTGAGGTGGTCGATCGAAATCTTTACTTGAATCTCGCAGTCGTCATCCATCGAATATGTAAAACTGCCGTCCCGCAGAACATCCATCACGCGCCTGACCGACTCTTCAGCATTATCTTGAACGTGCTGCATATAATCCTGAACGGTTTCAAGTCCGTAATGCTCGACCATGCGGCAAAGTTCCTGTGCGCCTCGTTCATTGGCGGCAATTTGTGCCTGAAGATCGGCAATATTTTGAGTCGAATTGCGGACAGGATAATCGCCTGCGTTTAATAATTCGAGCAGTTCAATTTCGCGGAAATGACCTCGATCGACAAGCTGAAAATTGTCGAACAAAATCCCTTCCTGTTCGATCGAACTGCTGTAGGGCGGCATCGATCCGGGCGTAATTCCACCAATATCGGCATGATGTCCACGCGAAGCAACATAAAAGAGCGGCTTTTCATTACTAACAAAAACGGGCGTAATTACAGTGATGTCCGGCAGGTGCGTTCCGCCGTTGTAAGGATTGTTGGAAACGTAGGCATCTCCGGGCTTGAGCGTGTCGGCTTTGGCTTGAATTAAGCTGGTGACACTTTCGCTCATCGAGCCGAGATGAACGGGGATATGTGGCGCGTTGGCGACGAGTTGGCCGGACTGGTCGAAAATCGCGCAGGAGAAATCAAGCCGCTCTTTGATGTTGACCGAGTAGCTGGTGTTTTGCAGTGTGATTCCCATTTCTTCTGCGATCGCCCGCACCAAATTGTTAAAAATCTCCAGCAGAACCGGATCGGGTCTCGTCGGTTCGATCGCTGAATTCCTAATGGCTTGATTCGACGTTTCTTCAGCTTGCCGAGTCAAAATCAAATGATTTCGTTCCGTTAATTCTGCTTGCCATCCGGGTTCAATTACGTTTGTTCCAGTCGGTTCAATAATCAAAGCGGCTCCAACAATTCGATCGCCCGTCTGCAAATCCTGCCGCTGATAAACTGGGGCAGAATGCCAGCCGTTTTTAGTAAATACTTGAACGGTGGTGATTGGCTCGATCGCACCCGTTGACTTGCTTCTAAAATGGGTTCTTCAATGTCGTCTGCCTGTCCGATCGCTTCGATCGAAACTGCTTCAACAATCAGGTTTTTGCTGGACATCGTGAAGCCATAGCGCTGCTGATAAGCCTGCTCAAAGCTGTCTCGCATCGCTGTTACTGTACCAAATTCAATGACGATCGCGGAATCGGTTCCCTCGTAGCGCAAATGAGTTTTTTGTAATATTTCAATTCGCGATCGATCGATGCCCTGCGCGAGAATTTCTGCTTCGCCTTCTGTAGAAAGCGTGGCGATCGCTTCGCCTAAATTAGGCAGCATTTCTGTTGTTAAAGCAGACTCGATCGCTTTTTCGCGAATCGATCGCACGTCTGCCAAACCAATCCCGTAGGCCGACAAAGCGCCCGCAAAAGGATGAATGAAAATGCGCGTCATTCCTAATGCTTCAGCAATCAGGCAGGCGTGTTGTCCGCCCGCGCCGCCAAAGCAGCAAAGCGTGTACTCGGTCACGTCATAGCCGCGCTGAACGGAGATTTTTTTGATGGCGCTTGCCATCTTGTCAATTGCGATCGACAAAATCCCGCCGCAACTTCTTCAGGACTACGTGAATCTGAAGTTTTTCGCGAATTTCGATCGCCAGTTCCTCAAACTTTTGCCGCACAATTTCGGCATCGATCGGCAAGTTTCCATCGCGCCCAAACACAGCCGGAAAAAATTCAGCCTGAAGCTTGCCCAACATCACATTACAGTCGGTGACGGTCAGCGCTCCGCCCTGTCGATAGCAGGCTGGTCCCGGATAGGCTCCCGCTGATTCTGGTCCGACGCGATAGCGCGAACCGTCGAAGGCGAGAATTGAGCCGCCGCCCGCTGCGACCGTGTGAATTGACATCATTGGCGATCGCAATCGCACGCCTGCAACTTCGGTTTCAAATGTGCGTTCATATTCGCCGTTGAAGTGTGAAACATCGGTTGAAGTGCCGCCCATATCGAAGCCGATAATTCGATCGAATCCGGCCATTACGCTCGTCTTCACCGCCCCGACAATTCCGCCCGCAGGTCCCGATAAAATGCTGTCTTTTCCCTGGAATCGGTGCGCGTCAATTAAGCCGCCATTCGACTGCATGAACATCAGTTTGGGTGTCGGATGTCGGGTGTTGGGTGTCGGATTTTGGGTTTCTAACTGTGTCGAAACTTGATTGACGTAGCGACGTAAAATTGGAGAAAGATAGGCATCAACGACAGTGGTATCGCCGCGACTAATGAGTTTCATCAGCGGGCTAACTTCGTGGGAGACGGAAACTTGTGTGAAGCCGATCGATCGCACGATCGCCGCTAATTGCTGTTCGTGATCAGGGTAGCGATAGCCGTGTAGAAATGCGATCGCACAAGCGCGGATTCTGTCATCGTAAGCAGCCTGTAGCGACTGCATTAGCGATTCGTTGATTTGAACGGGAAGCAGTTCTTCACCTTGAGCGCTGTAGCGTTCTTCGACTTCGATCGATCGTTCATAAAGCATTTCAGGTAGCACAATATGCCGCGCAAAAATGTTGGGGCGATTTTGATAGCCGATTCTTAAAGCATCGCGAAAGCCTTTGGTTGTGATCAGTAAAGTGCGATCGCCCTTGCGTTCTAGCAGCGCATTTGTGGCGACGGTTGTGCCCATTTTTACGGCAGCAATTTGATCGATCGCGATCGGTGCATCCGGTTCAATCTTGAGCAAATCGCGGATGCCTTGAATGGCGGCATCCGGGTAGCGATCGGGATTTTCAGAAAGTAGTTTATGAACGTGAATTTTCCCGGTTGGATCTTGCGCCACGATGTCGGTGAATGTGCCGCCGCGATCGATCCAAAACTGCCATTTTCCCAACGAAGAATTTACTGAATCAACGGTCATTGCTGCTCCTGCGATCGCCCTTGCCGAATAACTTGATTTTCGATCGAAAAACTAAGATTTCGATCGTCCAAGCTGAATCGATTTCTCCTAATAGAGTGTGGATGCAGGAAGCTTTGTGACAGGCGGGTGCAGGGAAGTCGATCGCTCTCCCGCCATGCTATCCTAGAGAAGTTGTTTAAAACCCACACATCCGGGGTTTCGGGTGTTTTTCGAGCGTTTCAAGCTTCGAGAAATACGCCTGGATGGAAGGATTAACCCGAAGGAGTTTCAATCTCATGCCCGTTGTTTCTTTGGCTCAACTGCTTGAGTCAGGTGTCCACTTCGGCCACCAAACCCGCCGCTGGAATCCGAAGATGGCTCCGTTCATCTACACCGCCCGCAATGGCGTCCATATCATTGACCTGGTGCAAACCGCGCAACTGATGGACAACGCCTACAACTATCTGCGGACGGCTTCCGAGCAAGGCAAAAAAGTGTTGTTCATCGGCACGAAGCGGCAGGCAGCAGGCATCATCGCCCAAGAAGCGTCGCGCTGCGGGTCGTACTATGTGAATCAGCGCTGGCTGGGCGGCATGTTGACGAACTGGGCGACGATCAAAACGCGGGTCGATCGCCTCAAAGAGCTAGAGCGCCGTCAGGAAACTGGAGCGCTCGATCTGCTTCCCAAGAAAGAAGCTTCGACGCTGCGCCGCGAACTGGAAAAGCTGCAAAAATATCTCGGCGGCATCAAGAACATGCGGAAAATTCCCGACATTGTTCTTTTGGTGGATCAGCGCCGCGAATATAACGCCGTTTCCGAATGCCAAAAGCTGGGAATTCCGATCGTTTCCCTGCTAGATACCAACTGCGACCCCGACACGGTGGATATTCCGATTCCCGCCAACGATGACGCGATTCGATCGATCAAGCTGATCATCGGTCGGCTGGCAGACGCGATCTATGAAGGTCGTCATGGCGAACTGGAAGCCGAAGAATTCGACTACGAAGGCGCAGAGGAAGAGTACGACTACGAAGCCGAGCTTGCGCCTGAAGAAGCCGAAGCAGCAGAAGCGTAACTCACCTTGGGGATGGGTTTTGCGCGTCATTACCCATCCTTAATGCGATCGCGTCACACTAAAAATTTGAGAGAGTGATTGAGACAATGGCAGAAGTAACCGCAAAATTAGTGAAGCAACTGCGCGATGAGACGGGCGCAGGCATGATGGACGCGAAAAAAGCCCTGATTGAAAATGAGGGCGACATCCCCAAAGCCAAAGAATGGCTGCGTCAGAAAGGCATCACATCAGCCGAAAAAAAAGCAGGCAAGGTCGCCGCTGAAGGCTTGGTGGAAAGCTATATCCACACGGGCGGACGAGTTGGCGTTTTGGTGGAAGTCAACTGCCAAACGGATTTTGTCGCTCGCAACGAAGCCTTTAAGGAACTAGCGAAAAATATCGCTATGCAGATCGCCGCTTACTCCAACGTCGAGTATGTGCGCGTCAGCGATATTCCGGCTGAAATTGTCGAAAAGGAAAAATCGATCGAAATGGGTCGCGAAGACATGGCGAGCAAGCCCGAAAACATTCGCGAAAAGATCGTTGCCGGACGGATCGAAAAGCGCCTGAAGGAAATGACGCTGCTCGATCAGCCCTACATCCGCGATCAGAGCATCACGGTTGAAGAAATGGTGAAGCAAAATATCGCTCAGCTTGGCGAAAATATCCAGATTCGCCGCTTTGCCCGCTTTGTTTTGGGTGAAGGCATTGAGAAGGAAGAATCAGATTTTGCCGCAGAAGTGGCCGCGCAGACGGGCGGTTAGTGGAGACTTTCGCCCCCTAAATCTCTGGCTTGGATGGATTGGCGTTGGAGAGCGA
>JAAUTJ010000408.1 GCA_012031475.1 Leptolyngbyaceae cyanobacterium SM1_3_5
GGGTGAGGATGCGGCTGTTTCCTCGATCGCACCCGCCTGACGATCGGCCTGATGGACTTTGGACGATCGGGCTTCGAGATCGATGAAATTCTGTTATCGCAGGGCATCGCCGCCGAACTTCCTGCCCTACGACACATCACATTCATCTTGAGTATCGGCACGATCGCACCGGACATCGATCGCCTCATTGCCGGATTTCGCCAACTCGATCGCGGCAACTCTGCCAGCGCAACATTCAGCCCGCCGTTTCTGGTTCCGCCTGCACCGCTCACACCCCGATCGGCCTTCTTCGCGCCTCGCACCGCCGTTTCTTTTGCCGATGCGATCGATCGAATCAGCGCCGAAACTGTCTGCCCCTACCCGCCCGGAATTCCGCTGCTGATTCCCGGAGAGCCAATCACCCGCGAGGCGATCGACTATTTGCAGCAGGTGATCGCCGCTGGTGGCGTTGTGACGGGGTGCGATCGCTCCAGCTTGCAGGTCGTCTCGTTAAGCTAGTCGATGTACGCTTTTTGCCTCCATGCCGACTTCTCTTTGGCCTTACGTCACGCCGGGAATTCCCGATGATCTGTTTGAGCAACTGCCGGGAATTCCGCTCAGCAAGCGCGAAGTGCGGCTGTTGCTGATTTCGCATTTGCGCCTGAAGCCAACTGCGGTATTTTGGGACATCGGTGCGGGAACGGGCACAATTCCGGTTGAAGTTGGATTGCTTTGTCCCCAAGGGCGAATTGTGGCGATCGAGCGCGATGAAGAAGTTGCTAATCTGATTCGCCGCAATTGCGATCGCTTTGCCGTTGCGAATGTGGAAGTGATCGAAGGCAGTGCGCCCGACTGTTTGGAGGCGATTGGCGATCGACCCGACTGCATTTTCATCGAAGGCGGTCGCCCGATCAAAGCGGTGATGCAGTCCGCCTGGAAACATCTGCTTCCCGAAGGCCGCATCGTCGCCACTGCCACTAATTTTGAAACGCTCTATGCGCTGTCTGAAAGCTTGGCCGATCTGCAAGCCCGCAACATCGAAGTCGTTCAGTCTGCCGTCAACCGTCTGGAAACACGAGGCAATCATCAAGTTTTCAGCGCGGTTGACCCGATTTTTGTGCTGAGTGGTGAGAAGTTGGGGTAGAGACGTAGAGACGTGAGATCTCACGTCTTACATCTGCACGACGCCAGATCTTTCTGCACAGCGAAATGAAGCAACAATGTCAAAATTCAAGCAGTGAAAGCCAGTAGTGAAAGCCAGCAGATCATGACCCTCCGACAAACCATCAGCTTCTACCTGGAAGATATTGACACGCCGATCGGCAAAGCGATCAATTTCGTGATTGTTGGATTGGTGCTGCTTTCTTCTGCGATTTTTGTGGGGCAAACCTACGCGATCGATTCGACATTTCGCAATCAATTAAACCGAATCGATTCGGCTATTCTTTGTATTTTTGCGATCGAATATCTGGTGCGATTTTGGTGTGCCGATCGCAAATGGCGCTATGTGTTCAGCTTGTATAGCCTGATAGATTTGTTGGCGATCGTGCCGTTTTTTCTGGGTTCGATCGATATTCGCTTTTTGCGATTATTTCGCTGGTTTCGGATTTTACGACTGCTGAGATTTATCGAAGGCCGCACGATTTTTGGCTACATCAGCAGCGAAGATTCTGTTGCAGTGGCTCGCATTCTATTTACGTTATTTTCGATCGTCTTTGTCTATGCTGGATTGATCTATCAGGTTGAACATCCGCTCAATCGCGATCGATTCCAAACCTTTTTGGATGCCGTGTATTTCTCGATCGCCACGATGACAACCGTTGGGTTTGGCGATGTCACACCCATTTCACAAACTGGCCGATTCTTGACGGTGATGATGATCCTTACGGGAATTGCTTTAATTCCCTGGCAGCTTGGCGATCTGATTAAGCGCTTGGTGAAAACATCAAGCCAAGTTGAAACTTCCTGCTCAAATTGTGGGCGATCGTGCATGATGCAGATGCCAAATTTTGTAAAATCTGCGGGAATGAACTGTTTCAGGTTGGCGCATCTTGCGAAGTTCCGGGTTACAAAATCGTCTCGAAAGTGCGATCGCCGCTGGCCGTATCAGACGCCATCTCACGCGAAAATCCACCCGCAGACTAACAGAATCGATGCAGAATCGATGCAGTTTTTTAGGTTAAAACTCATTCATTACCATCATCAAGGAAGCTTTCCGGTTGTCCTGCCATGCTCACCATCTACAGCCCTGATCACGCTCATCAAAACGCCGCAGTTGAACTCATCGACGGCAAGTTACTCCCGCCATTTGAGCATCCGCGTCGGGCGGAAATGGTGCTGACGCAGGTGCAGGCGATCGCCCCCGGAACGATCATCGCGCCGCAGGAGTTTGGGCTGGAGCCGATTTTGCGCGTTCACGATCGCCAGTTCGTCAACTTCTTGCAAACCGCTTGGGATGAATGGGTGCTGGCGCATGGCGAGTATGATGCGCTGCCGCTGAACTGGGCGGTGCGGACGATGCGGCACGATCGCATTCCCGAAGCGATCGACGGCAAGCTCAGCTACTACTCGTTTGATGCTGGAACGCCAATTACAAAAGGCACTTGGCGAGCCGCCCAATCTGCCGCAAACGTCTCCCTCACCGGGGTGAAACAGCTACAGCAGGGCGATCGCGCTGCATTTGCCTTGTGTCGTCCGCCCGGACATCATGCCGCTGCGGATTTCTATGGCGGCTACTGCTTTTTGAACAATGCGGCGATCGCGGCGCAGGCGTTGCGCGATGGCGGCTGCGATCGCGTGGCGATTTTGGATGTCGATTATCATCACGGCAACGGTACACAGGCAATTTTTTACGATAGAGAGGATGTCTTGTTCGTTTCGCTACACGCCGATCCGCTGCAAGATTTTCCGTATTTTCTCGGTTTTGCGGATGAGTACGGAACTGGTAAGGGCGAAGGCTACAACGTTAACTATCCGCTGCGCTGGGGAACGAGTTGGGAGCAGTATGAAGCGACGCTGCAAGCGGCGATCGCCAAAGTTCAGCACTACAGCCCGGATGCGATCGTGGTTTCCTTGGGTGTGGATACTTTCTGTGAAGATCCGATTTCGCGCTTTCGGCTTACCAGCGACAATTTTTTGCGAATCGGCGCGATGCTGAGCCTGCTCGATCGCCCGACGCTGTTTGTCCTGGAAGGTGGCTACGCGATCGAGGCGATCGGCCTAAATGCGGTCAACGTGCTGCTGGGGTTTGAGAATGGCTAGCGGCGATCGACCCACCCGCCCCCCTGCTCCTCACAAGTTAGAATTGCGACCGAGGAGCGAGAAGTATTGTAAAGTTTCCGTGTCTTTTAGTAGATGAGTGATATCGCGATGAATCCATAAGCTAGAACCATTCTCGGTTGAGGCAGTTGAATTGTCCGGCAGTGGCATTTTTCGGTAGTCACATCATCCGATAGTCACCTCGTCCGATAGTCGCATTGTCCCAACTATTCACTTCAGAGGTTAAAGCGATGATGCACTATCTTGGACAGCCGATCGAATTGATGCAAGAAGCTCCCGGTTGGGTTGGCATTTGGTGGCACACTGCTGGATACCGCATTGAAATGGGATTTTTTCCGACGGCTTCTGCTGCTTGGGATGCGATGGCGGAACTAGTGCGCCGCGATTTGGCAGTGCGATCGCTGCTGGAAGTGGTGGAAGCTTGGAAAGATGAAACGCTCATTAGCGACTGTGAGTATGAACTGAGTGCTGAAGCGCTGGTGCAGTCAGTGCTGGTTTAATGTTCTGAAAAAAATACACGGTTAGATTTATTGGCCTGATTTTAGGTCTCACTTTGGTATGAGCCGATCGGCCAGACCGCGCCACAGTTGCGATGGTTTGGAGCGGCGAGACTGCATTCAGTATCACCCAAGATGCGGCTCTAGGCTAAGTGGAGCTTTGCTTTCACGATTGCTTCACAGGCCGACCCGTCCTCTTGACTGATTCCTGACTAATTTAAAGCTAGGGTGAAGCGTGAAGAATTTTTACAGCGCTCTCACAAAAGCTGTCTATCCTAGTTAAGGGTATTCAAGTAGTAGTGCTGAGAAACTCCGGCTTGCGATCGCCGCTTGTTGCCACAATCCATTCCAACTGGTTTGCACACCGTTGATGATTAATGGCATTTTTCTGGGCAACCTTGAAATCAAACGTTACCTGCTCAGGGGTTTCTCGATCGCTCAAGCGGCGAAGTACTTACAGCCGTGTTGCACACCACTCATTGCCCCTGCGCTGCAACGCTGCTCTGAACTGAACGGAGCCGCCGCAAAGCTTACCTACTAGGAGATTATTGATGGAGCGTCATCCTGTCGTCATTATTGGTGGTGGACCTGCTGGACTAACTGCGGGCTATGAGCTAGTCAAGCAAGGCATCAAGCCAATTGTGCTGGAAAAAGCAGACAAAGTGGGTGGCATTTCCCGCACTGAAACCTACAAAGGCTACCGCTTTGACATCGGCGGTCATCGCTTTTTCACAAAAATTACTGAGGTTGAGCGGTTTTGGAAAGAGGTGCTGGCTGACGACTTCATCAAGGTTCCTCGCCTGTCACGGATTTACTATCAAGGCAAGTTCTACAACTATCCGCTGTCGTTGTTCAACACGCTTTCCAATTTGGGAATTGTCTCCAGCTTCTTCATTTTGCTGAGCTATCTCAAAGCGAAAGCAAAGGCCAAATTTTTGCCACATGTGGAGCCAGAAACCTTTGAAGAATGGGTGATCGATCGCTTCGGTGAACGGCTGTACCGCACCTTTTTCAAAACCTACACCGAGAAAGTCTGGGGCATTCCTTGCAGCAAAATTCGGGCAGACTGGGCAGCCCAGCGCATCCAGGGCATGTCGCTGAAGCGAGCCGTGATTAATGCGTTGTTTGGCAGCCAAAACGCCAAAAGCTTAATCAAAGAATTTGACTACCCGCGCTTGGGTCCTGGCATGATGTGGGAGCGCTGTCAGGAAATCCTGGAAAGCCAAGGTGCGCCCGTCCACCTGAAAACGGCTGTGACCCGCATTGAGCATGACGGCTCTCGCATCCTCAGCATTACCACCGAGCAAGACGGCGATCCGGTTCCGCAGACTTGCCCTCGTCAAATCACCGCCGACCATTTCATTTCCAGTATGCCTGTCACCGCACTGGTGCAGCGGCTTGATCCGGCTCCGCCTGCTGAACGTGAT
>JAAUTJ010000409.1 GCA_012031475.1 Leptolyngbyaceae cyanobacterium SM1_3_5
GATCGCCCCTGCCCTCCCCGAACTGTTCGGCGGCTCGGCTGACCTGACGCACTCCAACTACACCTTGCTGAAAGGCTTTGGCGACTTCCCAAAAAGGCCAATACGAAAAATCGCAACTTGCACTTCGGCGTCCGCGAACACGCGATGGGCGCAATCTGCAACGGCCTGTATCTGCACGGCGGCATTCTGCCCTACTGCGCGACGTTCTTGGTGTTTGCCGACTATATGCGGGCGGCGATTCGCCTCTCAGCCCTGTCGCAAGCGCAAGTGCTGTACGTGCTGACGCATGACTCGGTGGCCTTGGGTGAAGATGGCCCCACGCACCAGCCTGTTGAAACCTTGGCTTCTTTGCGAGCCATCCCGAATCTGACCGTTTTCCGTCCGGCTGACGGGAATGAGACATCGGGTGCGTACAAGTTGCGGTCGAAAATCGCAACTATCCGACGCTGTTTGCCATGTCGCGGCAGAACTTACCGAATTTGGCGGGAAGCTCGATCGAAAACACGCTCAAAGGCGGCTACACCCTGTCCGACAGTGAGGGCACACCCGACCTGATTTTGATCGGCACAGGCAGCGAGGTGTCCCTCTGCGTCGATGCGGCCAAGCAACTGACCGAAGCAGGCCACAAAGTCCGCGTCGTCTCGATTCCCAGCACCGATTTGTTTGAGGCGCAATCGGCAGAATACCGCGAATCGGTTCTGCCCAGAGCGATCACCAAGCGGCTGGTTGTCGAGGCGGCGACGAGCTTTGGCTGGCATCGCTACATCGGCTTTGAGGGCGACATGATCAGCATTGAGCGGTTTGGCGCATCGGCTCCGGGCGGCGTTTGCATGAAGAACTTTGGCTACACCGTCGAGAACGTGGTCGATCGCGCCAAAGCCCTGCTTGGCTAATTTCTGGCCTCCTAAAGTGATTGCCCTCCGATTCGGGGGGGCTTTTTTGTGGGCAGCTAAATGGCGATCGATATCCCTCATTCATCACTTTCGCTGGAGTAAATTCTGGGACCTGCTCTGTGGCTCGATCGAGCTGAATTGATGCAAATTGAGTGAGGACTTTGGGAATTGAGCCTCAACGCTAGGCGAAGCCAGCGCTTTCAGCTTTTACTAAAATTTCTTCTTTTCCAGAGTGATGAAACAGAGATATGGGAAGATTCTTAACCTTCTTCCACCACTTCTGCTGAAGTGAATTCCGAAAGCTGCTCTGCGGCTCAGGTTAAGATCTCGCTTGCCCTCGACTCCACAGCTAAAAAACCTAACATTTTCTAACATAAATTGGGCATTTGATCGATGCCTTCTGATCACACCGCTTGAGAAAAATTAGCGATCGCCGCGATCGACCTGTGCGAGCATAAAGATAGTCAACGCGAATGGAACACAACTTTAAGATGGGTACACAAAAATCAACAGTCGTTGTGACCGGAGCATCGTCAGGCGTGGGGCTGTATGCCGCGAAATCACTGGCGCAGCGAGGCTGGCATGTGATTATGGCCTGTCGAGATTTGCCAAAAGCCGAGAACGCTGCCCAGTCGGTGGAAATGGCTCCCGACAGCTACACGATTATGAAGATCGATTTGGGGTCGCTTGAGAGCGTCCGCCAGTTTGTGCAAAACTTCCGGGCAACGGATCGATCGCTTGATGCCCTGGTTTGCAACGCCGCGATTTATATGCCGCTGATCAAAGAACCGGAGCGATCGCCAGAAGGCTATGAACTGACGATGACCACGAATCATCTCGGTCATTTTCTGCTGTGTAATTTGATGCTGGAAGACTTGAAAAAATCGACGGCTAGCGATCGCCGCCTTGTCCTGTTGGGAACCGTCACTCACAACCCAGATGAACTGGGCGGCAAAATTCCGCCGCAGCCGGATTTAGGCAACTTTGAAGGCTTTGAAGCCGGATTTAAGCCGCCGATCGCAATGGCAAATGGCAAAAAATTTGAGCCAGTCAAAGCCTATAAAGACAGCAAAGTTTGCAACATTTTAACCATGCGCGAACTGCACCGCCGCTATCACGAATCAACGGGAATTACCTTCAGTTCACTCTATCCCGGCTGCGTGGCCGATACGCCCTTGTTTCGCAATCACTATCCGCTGTTTCAAAAGATTTTTCCCTGGTTTCAAAAGAACATCACAGGCGGCTATGTCTCGCAGGAATTGGCGGGCGATCGCGTCGCGGCTGTGGTGGCCGACCCGGAATATCGCCAGTCTGGAGCCTACCTAAGCTGGGGCAACCGTCAGAAAAAAGAAGGAAAATCGTTTGTGCAGCGCGTTTCGCCACAGGCGCGTGACGATGCCAAGGGCGAACGGATGTGGGATCTGAGCGCGAAGCTGGTGGGGTTGTCGTAGATCGACCCATCTTCTATCGATCGCCCCGACAAGCCTTACACCCTCATCTCTTGAGGGGAGAGGAAGACCGTCCAACCTCAGTGCCAAACACCGAGATTTAGCTAGGTAGGATTTTAAAGCCCTTGAAGTTTTAAAACTCTTGAAAGCCCCTACCCTCCGCTTGTGGAGAACTCCCGGACTGTTCAAAGTTCCCCACAAGTGGCAGGGTTGTTTCATTTTCACTGGAGAATATCCAAAAGTTCGATCGCTGCGTTCACTCAATCGAGAACAGTGGCAGCCAGCGAATGCAGGAACCACCGTTTCGGTTTTTCTTTGCTGACTTTGAAATAGCCCTGCCCACGAGCGGGTTGGAGGCAGAAGAAATCCGCAATTAACCGATCAGCAGCTTTAAGGCATACCCTTTGAAAGACCTCAACGCTGAATTTGCGATCGATCGATTCAGAAAGATTGGTTAAAATTTGTTAAACAGTCTGGGTAAATTCTGTCATGGCAGTCGGCAAAGAAACTTTATTCGATCGCTTCCTTGCTCCAATTTTTCGCAACCTCGTTGACCGAGACGCGATCGATGCCTACTACCACAGCCGCGACTGGGAAGCCGCCAGCCAGCAATTTTGCAACCCCCAAGTTGAATATCCCGACTACTATCGCAGCCAAAACTTTCACGGCATCCAGGGCGGCTATCTCAACCTCAGCGCCGCCTTGTCCTATGACCCGATCGTCCAATATGTGTTGCCTCCGGGCGAATCGATTGTGCGATCGGCCTTGATCGATCGGATCACCAGCCAGCCCCGCCGCATTCTTGACCTCGGCTGCGGCACAGGCTCGACGACGCTCAAGCTCAAGCAAGCCTTTCCCCAAGCCGAAGTGATTGGCCTCGATTTGTCTCCCTATATGCTCGTCGTTGCCCAAGACAAAGCCCAAACCGCCAACCTTGATATTTCCTTTTGTCACGGTTTAGCCGAAGCCACTCCATTCCCGCCCAACAGCTTTGATCTGGTCACGGCCTCGCTGCTGTTTCACGAACTTCCGCCCGCGATCGCCCGCGACATTTTGCGCGAATCTTTCCGGCTGCTGCGATCGGGCGGCGAAGTGCTAATTCTCGACGGCAACCAGCCCGTTTTGCGATCGACTCCCTGGCTGATGGAAGTGTTTGAAGAACCGTATATCCAAGCGTTTGCCCAAAACAGCCTGGATGCTGACCTGTCTGCGATCGGCTTTGGCAATGTCGAAACCGAAGCAATCTGGCTGGTCCATCAAATTACACGCGGCGTTAAACCGATCGTCGGGCGCGTCCAGTTTGAAGCGATCGAACCGACAGCCGCAGCCTGGGCAATGGGATAATAACCGTAAAGCTGAGTGATAAGCTGGGCTGATTTTGCGCTCTGTGCCGCTGCTATGACCTTAAAAGCCGTTCTCTTCGACTTCAACGGAGTGATCATCAATGACGAACCGCTACACCAAAAGCTGATCGAGCAATTACTGATCGAAGAAAATCTGCGCCCCAATCCGCAGGACTTCTGGCAGTTTTGCATCGGTCGCAGCGATCGCGCCTGCCTCACCGATCTGCTTGCCAGCCGAGACCGCACCGTCACCGACAAGTACCTCGATGAACTGGTCGCCCGCAAATCTCGTGCCTATGCACAGCAGCTTGAATCGATCGAAAAACTCCCAATTTATCCCGGTCTGGCCGATTTGATCTATCAGCTCAAAGCCGCCCAAATTCCGATCGCGATCGTCAGCGGTGCAACTCGTGCCGAAGTCGAACTCGTCCTCGATCGCGCCAACCTCTCCTCAGCTTTCACCCTTTCCATCTGCGGTGACGACATCAGCCACAGTAAGCCTGACCCCGAAGGCTACCTGCTGGCGATCGATCATCTCAGCCAAATCATCCCCAATCTCCAGCCAGCCGAGTGTCTGGCGATCGAAGATTCGTTTGCTGGCCTCACCGCAGCGAAAGCCGCTGGAATCCCGGTCGTCGGCGTTGCCAACACCTACCCGTTCCACATGATGCAGCGCTTGTCTAACTGGGCGGTCGATTATCTTTCTGATTTGGACCTCGATCGCGTCCGCGCCGTTTTTTCCGGGGGTGAACGTCAGCCAGTGGGTTAGGCTGCGATCGCGCTGATGATGCTAAAATGATGGAGCTTTTGGGGAGTTAGCTCAGTTGGTAGAGCGCTGCGATCGCACCGCAGAGGTCAGGGGTTCGAATCCCCTATTCTCCATTTGTCCATTAAAGAATTATTTGTCACTTTTAAAGGTGTCCATTAAGGAGCTATCTGTCAGTTTGAAATAGCTCTTGTCAAAAAATTTCAATAGTCAACGTATTTCCAAGGGTTTCAAGCAACGCTCTCTAATTTGCTGCTTTTTTCCTTTGAAATTCCAGTTTTAAGGAGATGTTGTCAAAAATCATTGTCTTGCTGCCCTGTAGAGGAATATAGGCAGAGTCATTGGCAGACGATCGCCTGTCGTGCGATCGCAGCGCTCCTTTCTATCCACATCTATTCACGTATTTCAACACTTACTACCAATCAACCGCTAAGCAACTGCTGAAACGGCGACCGGGACATGAATGGGCCGAAATTGAGCGCATCTGCAACAGCGACTTTCTATCCAGCAACCGCTGAAATGGCGATCGCAACCCTGGCTGATTAAACCCTTGTCCAGACTGGGCCGCTTGCAGAGGAGTGGCAAAGCTGCTCGAATTGCTCAGGCGATCGCCTTAATCCTCTCGATGAAACCCTCATGTGAGAGAATCAAAATTCCTGTAGGCCGGACTGGAAAAGAATTTATAGCCTTTTGGCAAACTAACCGGGAAAAATGCTCC
>JAAUTJ010000410.1 GCA_012031475.1 Leptolyngbyaceae cyanobacterium SM1_3_5
TTATTGCTTAGAAAAGAAACGCGATTTTGAGCAATTTTTCCAACTTTGTAAGCGCCCATCGGCACTCGTCCAAACTTGCCATCGGTGCGAGTGTAAAGTCCTGAAGAAGCGACGAGTTTTAAGTTCGATCGATCCGGTTCCAGCAGCCACAGCCGCGCAAAGGCGCAGTCAAATTTCTCCACCAGTCCGGCTGTAACGCGCTGCGCGATCGCCTCCGGCTCAAAACATCCAGCGAGGCTTTGGGCAATCTCGTTGGCTTGCTGCAAGTCAAACAGGATGCGCGTGGGATTGGGCAGCCCGGTCAGCAAATCAGGCATGAAAGCATCCAGACTTCAATCAGATCTCTTTCAATTGATCCCCAAACCTGCGGTCTATTTTGTATCAAAAACTACGGAAATTGTTTTTACAAGTTGATTTGGATCGACCGTCGATCGCGCAATCACGCTAGGCTGAAACCACTATGGTCATTTTGCCAGCGATCGATACCGTTCCGGGAGCGCTTCGCGATCGCCTGCCCGCGCCCATCTGTCCCGACCTGCCGTTCACCGCGCTCGCGCCCATGCAGGACGTGACCGATTTGTTTTTCATGCGGACGATCGCAGGCTATGGCTGCCCCGACTATTTTTCACCGAGTATTTTCGCGTCCATTCCAGTTCAACGCTGGAGCAAAAAATTCTGCGATCGATCACCGAAAACGACACGGGACGCCCGATTTTCGCGCAGATAATTGGTGAGAGCATTCCCGATTTGATTCGGACGGCTCACGCCCTGAGTCGCCATCCGATCGCGGGGATCGATCTGAACCTGGGCTGTCCGGCACCCAGAGTTTATCGCAAGAATGTCGGCGGCGGACTGCTGCGCGATCTTGACCAGGTGAAGCGGATTTTGAGCGAGTTGCGATCGAGCATCACAGATCACTTGAGCGTCAAGATGCGGCTGGGCTTTGACACCGCCGAGCAGTTCGATCGCCTGCTGGACGTGATCAATCACTGCGAAATCGATCTGCTCAGCCTGCACGGGCGCACGGTCAAGCAGGGCTATCAGGGGACTGTGGCCTACGATTTGATTGCTCACGCGGTTCAGCGAGTGAACTGTCCCGTACTCGCCAACGGCAACGTTACGTCTGCGGCGGCGGCGGCGGCCATTTTGTCGCAAACTCAAGCGGCGGGCGTGATGATCGGACGAGCCGCGATTCGCAATCCCTGGATTTTTCAGCAGGTGCGCCAATTACTGAGCGGCCAGCCTGTGGCGATCGTGACGCTGGGACAAGTGCGCGAATACATCGAGCAACTGCGGCGGGTGACGACCGCCCTGACCGTTCCCGAAGGAGCGCGAGTTGGCTACCTCAAGGGCTACCTCAACTACATTGCTCCAAGTGCGGATGCAGGCGGACTGTTTTGCGAGAAATGCGGCGGGCGCGATCGGAAGCAGAACTGATAGAAGTGTGCGATCGCCACCTGCTCGCTCAGCCCACTGCCGCTACGATCGAGCCAGAAATGGCTGTGTCCTAGCTCATCGCCAACATCCGCTGAATCGGTTTGAGGGCAGCCTGCTGAATTGGTTCAGGCAGCGTGATTTCAGCGATCGATCGCGCATTGCCAGATACAGCTTTTCCAATGTGTTCAGCCGCATATACGGACATTCGTTGCAGGCGCAATTGTTGAGCGCGGGCGCGGGAATGAAGCGCTTGTCCGGCGCGGCTTTTTGCATCTGGTGGATGATCCCCGGTTCGGTGGCGACGATCAGCGTGGATCGATCGCAAGTCTGCGCGTATTTCAGCAGCGCGGTTGTGGAACCGATGTAGTCTGCATGGCGCAGCAGCGCGGCTTCGCATTCGGGATGGGCGATCACAGCAGCGTCAGGATGCTCCGTTCGCAGTTGGATCAAGCTTTTTTCGGAAAAGGTTTCGTGAACGATGCAGCTTCCCTGCCACAGCAGCATCTCGCGTCCGGTTTGCTGCATCACATAGCGACCCAGGTTGCGATCGGGCGCAAAGATAATCGGCTGGTCAGCCGGAAGCTGATTGACGATCGACACGGCGTTGGAACTGGTGCAGATGATGTCGCTGATCGCTTTGATTTCTGCCGTGCAGTTTATGTAAGAAATCACCAAATGATCGGGATGTGCGGCTTTGAATTTGGCGAATTCAACGGGCGGGCAACTGTCGGCCAGCGAGCATCCGGCATTGCGATCGGGCAGCAAAACGAGCTTATCAGGATTGAGAATTTTGCCGTTTCTGCCATGAAATGCACTCCGGCAAACACGATCACATCCGCATTTGTACTTGCGACTTGCTGAGACAAACCGAGCGAATCGCCCAGATAGTCGGCAATATCTTGAATATCCGGGTCTTGATAGTAGTGCGCCAAGACGACCGCATTCAGTTCGCGCTTGAGGTCGGCAATGGCAGAAAACAAATCGGTGGGCAGGCGATCGATCGAGGCAGAGCGAGCCGGAGCGGTAATCAGCACGGCAGTTAGGTTTGAGTGAAATGAACTAGATTACAAGTTCAAATTATAGTTCTTTTCACCAAAATAGGAATGAGGCGATCGGGCAGGCCAACCACCCGCCCGCGATCGAAGGTTACGGATCGAGCAAGACGCGCTTGGTCAAAATTCGCATCACTTCACCCGGATTGCGCGTCGGAACTGCCAAACTCCACTGGCTCAGTTCGGCATAGCCAAGCTGATACTGCCGGAGCATGAAATTATTCACAACGGCAGGAGGGCCAACGGCCACAATGCGTAAAATTTCCGGATCGTTGACAGGCGGAAGGAGGCCGCAGGGACACGGCGAATCGCTAAAGGTCATTGCACTTTACTCCTGTTGAGCATGAGGTTTATCGGGAGCAGGAAAACCCGCCCCCGCATCACCCTCGAACTCGAAGCAGCCTCTTTACCGTTGATTCAGTTCAGATGACTAGCAGAGTAAAATGCAGCTAGCCTCGATACTGGTCTGTTCAGTTGGAGGTTAGTTCCTTGGTGTCGTGCGGACACACGCCCAAGGAGCGCTTCTGAAATTTTTCGAGTGATAACCGAGAATATATCGGCTAGAGAATTTTGGCAACGGGGGCGATCGAGTTTCAAAGCGTTCCCAGAACGGTGTTGAGTTTCAAAGCGGTAAGGTCAGAGTCGATGTGCCTTACAGTAAGAGATCAATTTTCTCTCAGCGTTCCTGGTCAGCGGCGGCAGATCACCTTTGCATCACCACCAAGATCTCCCAACCGTCCGCTGCACCAGGGTTGTTAGACAGCGCCACCTCCCGACCTGGAGTAAACGATCCGAACTACTTGGACTACAATACGACAAAACAGAATTGCCTTTATTACTCCCTTCAAGCCCTGTAATACTTGCTGCTAAATCCTACAGATAGCGGTGCGCCCTCATACTGACAAGATACACCAATCTTTAATCTTCTCTTATGGTCATAGTAGGTGTGAAAGTGTGTCTGTTTACGGGTTAGTTCCAACTCGGCTGGGTTAATACTAAGTACTCCTAAAATTGCCGCAGAATCAAACGGGCGGCTCTGACTCCAAGGTGCAGTCTTTTTTAGTTCAATATCTACATAATTCACAAAATTTCCTTCTGCCTCTAACAGCATATGGGCTTGATCAGACTCAACGATGATATTGCCAACTTTATTGGGTTGACCACCAACCGCGCTTGCCGCATCTGCAATAGACATTCCCACATACTGAAAAGGACGATGAAAGGGTGTTCTCAGAACATGTAATCCGTAGTCAGCAGCCCTATTTATGGCATCTCCAAGTGTTAACGTTCCGAGATAATCGCCATTCCGAGGAGTAGCTGATGCATGTGAATTAACTATTGAAACTAACTGAGTGGGCAAATCATTTATATCTTGCTCGAAGCAATTCTGAACAGAAACTGGAATTGATACTGTGTTCTGTTTTTGCCAATTTTTATTGAGTGAACCGAGAAAGTCTTGAGGAAAAGACCAGTAAAATAAGCCGTTTTTGCCATCAACAACAATTAGGAATGTTGGATTTGGTTGAAGGAGCCAGTAATTGAGAGTCGTGACTTTGATGGGAATTGTGATTGAATTACCTTCTACTTTTGACTTCTTCTTTCCCTTTACATTGAATATTGAATAATTTCCCAGTTGGGTGTTCTCCCCGCATGATTTCACAGATGAAGTCGATACCGAGGTCTCTCTCTTGAGGGACAGGAATAACGTTGCAAAACTCGATAAAAACGGAACTGAGAAGATCGGCAGCACTCACCCCAATCTTTTGTGATTTAGAACGTTTGGGTAACTTAGTCATTACGGTACTAGAAATTTTCTCAATCTTAACCCACCAGCTATTTAGAGAAGGAAATAGACATGAGCAGTAGGATTAATTTTAGCTGTCTAACAATTATTGGGCAGAAGCATTCTGCATAACATCCTTAATTGGGTGATTAGGCAGAATCTTTTATGATTTCTGAACAAGGGTTAGTTTAGTTTGATCGCCCCCCACACATCCAAAAGTCTAACTTCGATCGCCCTGAAACCTGATTTCCCAACAGTTCGATCGCTACTCCAAACCATTCAGCAGCACAACCGCATAGGCGGAAATTCCTTCTTCACGGCCAACCGCATCCAGCTTTTCGTTTGTGGTTGCCTTGACTCCAACCTGATCGGCGGCAAGGTGGAGGGCGGCGGCAAGTCGATCGCGCATTGCGGCAATGTGCGGCTTTAGCTTTGGGCGTTCTGCTACGACAACCGCATCAATGTTGTTAATTTCCCAGCCTTTCGATCGAATCAGTTCATGCACCTGTTCGAGCAGCACAATGCTGTCTGCGCCCTTCCACTGGGGATCGGTTGGCGGAAAGTAGTGGCCGATGTCGCCCAAGCTCAACGCGCCCAGCATCGCGTCCATGATCGCGTGTGTCAAAACATCCGCATCGCTGTGACCCAGCAGGCCAAGTTCATGCTCGATCGCCACACCGCCGAGAATAAGCGGGCGATCGGGCACTAAGCGGTGAATGTCGTAGCCATTGCCGATTCGGATTGCAGCCATTTTTTGAGGTATCGGGTGTTGGGTGTCGGGTGTGGAGGTGTGGAGAGACGCGAGATCTCGCGTCTGTACGGGGGAGGGTGTTGGGTGCTAAGGAGGGTGTTTGGAATTGGCGATCGATCTCCTTACGCCGACACCCGCTCCCCG
>JAAUTJ010000411.1 GCA_012031475.1 Leptolyngbyaceae cyanobacterium SM1_3_5
GCGCTATCGTGAATGATTGTTAGGGCTTCTTGCTGATTTGCTGATAGTGAGGAATCACGCATCAGTCGTTGAGAAAAGCCTTGAATTGCGTTAAGCGGGGTTCGCAGTTCGTGACTCATGTTGGCAATAAAATCGCTTTTAATGCGGAGTGCAACTTCCAGCTTTTGTTCTGCCTGCTGGCGAATTACTTCTTCACGTTTTGCCTCACTAATGTCTCGAAAGAACCAGATTCGACCGTAATACATTCCACTTTCCGATCGCACTGGACTAGAGTAGCGATCGAACACGCGCCCATCTTGAAATTGAATTTCGTCGCGGCTTGTTTCAGTCGGATGCTGATAGAGAAATTCCACGCGCTCTAAAAATTCGTCTGGGTTGGCTAACTGTGCCGTCACAAAAGACAGCACCGCCTGATCGTAGTTGGAATGAAGCAGATCAGCCGGAATTTGCCACAGGTCCCGAAACCGCTGATTGTGAGAAACAATGCGGCGATGTTCATCAATTAGCAGAATGCCGTCGATCGCTGCTTCCTGCTGCGCCTTCAAAATCGCATTTTGCCGACTTAAAGTTGCCTCGGTTTGCTGAAGGTTTTGTAGAAGTCGATCGCGCTCATAAAGTTCCTGCCGCAGAGCTTGCGTAGATGGTTCTGCTGCGTCCTGATGCCGACGTTCAAGCACCTGACTGGCAATCACAAACTGATAGTCCAATTCGTTCAATGATGCGTTGCTGCCCAGTGCTGCGCCTCTTCCAAAGCACGACCTCGCAGCAGACATTCATCGCGTTTGGCAGAGGCAATCCAAGCATTCAACGCGGCTTGATAGGGACAGACCGTAAGCTGCTTCTCCACCCAGGTAAGGCTAAACACTTCCCGGTAAATGCGGCTAAAAACGTGAAGCTGTCCTTGATGCCGCACCACCAGACCGCTCAGCAGCAAATCAAGCTGCGTGGGAGATTCATCGCAGCGAACCTGACCCTGCAAGACGTGCCGATACAGTTCCAGCAGTCCGATCGATCGCGGATGACACAATAGCCGATCGCGAATTGTCTTCAAATGTTCGGGTTCATCCTGCGCTTCCCAGTGGTCAATGATGCACGATCGCACAAACTTTTCGATCGCCAAAACGGGAAGCTGATAGTACAAATCAATCAAATGTTGATTGACGATTGGCAGTTTGTAATCAAGGCTGCAATCTCCGCCTTCCGGGTCTGCATCCTGCCGCAACTGCCGCAATTCTGCCCCGATGCTCGCTCGATCTTCAGAAACAATTCGACAAAGTTTTTGCGTCAAAAATGGCTGTCCACCCGTCCAGTTTAGAATCTCTTTTAATACAGCCTGCGGATTGCCCACCTTTTCTTCTAACCCAACTGCTAAAGGCTGCGCTTCGGCTAGGCTAAATCCAGTTAGGGTGATCGATCGCCCAATGTTGAGCGGCGTTCTGGAGCGATCGCGGATCAGATCTGAGGCAGTCGCCACACCAAACAGCACCCAGTTGAGTCGGTTATAGATCGGGTTTTCTGCTCGCTGATTGTAACAGTAGCGAATTAACACAAAGAAATCGTCTACGGCAAACTTAAGGCTCAGTACGCTATCAATTTCATCCACAAAGATAAACAGATTGTCGCTGGTTTGAGGCAGCACGATCGCCTCTAGAAATTCACTAAACCGCTGAATTAAAGATAAGTGCTGCCTCGCATTCCACCAGGGCATTAAGTCAACGCTTTCCAGCAAATTAAACCCTCGCAGCAGATCGATCGCAATCCCGACATACCACTGTTCTGGCGTAATATTTTTGCTGCCGATCCGAGTCATGTCGATCGAAGCACAACTCATGCCCAATTGCTCTAGCTGCCGCTTCGTCCGCAATCGCAGGCTCGACTTTCCCATTTGCCGCGAGCTAAACACGTAGCAGAGTTCTCCCCGCAATAGTGCCTCATAAAGTTCACTATCTGCTTGCCGTTCGATATAGCTGGGTGCATCTGTCCTTAAGCTGCCCCCAACTTGATATTCATAAGAATGACTTTGTATGTTGCTCATTTTACGGCTATCATCAGATTTACAAAATATTAAGCTGGAGCATTATCTTTAAGGTTAGTCCCTTTAAGGTTGGTTGCATTTTCGATCGACGCAAGAAATTGCGAGATTTGTTTAGCTGAGCGAATGTGATAGATACTCTTGGTGCTTTGCACCTGCTCGATATACTCACGATATTTTGGGGTCAAATATTTATGACACAACCAAAGTACGCGATAGCTACTTAGCGAACTCTCCAAGATTGGACTCTTTTCCGGCCAGCCATCTGGCGGTCTAAGTAACCTGTGATCAGTCGTTTAGTCACCCACCAGAAATGCACAGATAGCGGGAGATCGACAAAAACCAGACTGTCTGCCTGATCAAGTCGCAGCCAGAGCGTTTCCATGCAGCCGAACCCATCAATAATCCATCGATCGCTTAGCAGAATTTTTTGATGGTCACGCTTATAGTCTTCAGATGAAACCTCAGTACCTCTCAATGGATACTGAATCTTGTCCAGAACGTGCAGGGGCAACCCAGTGATCTCAGATAACCTCTTGCTGAGCGTTGATTTACCGCCTCCAGCATTGCCAAATACCGCTACTTTTTTCATCGTTGTTCTCCTGTAATACTTTTCTATCTCTAACGACTAAATTAAGTTAAAGCCAGCAATTTAGTTCTTTGAATCTTTAGCAAAAGTTTGTACCGGACGATCGCTACTTCGTTTATGTATCACTAATGAGGCTAACAGCTATCCGGTTGATAGTAACTCATTTTGAAAGTAAATCTGATACAATTTGCGGCTTGGAATCACTCGATCGCCTTGCAGTTTGATCAAGCCCAAACTCTCTAGCTTGTATGCCGTGACTGGCTCTAAATGAATCAATTCATCAGACAAAACTCGCTTGAGAGCGATCGCCAAGGTCGAATCTTTCTGAAGCAGGCTAAGCTGGTGGCGCAGATGTTCCCCATAGATACCCGCCAGAGTTGGAGCTTCCGCAAGCAGTTGTTCCAGCGTGATTTCCTGCTGTCCTAAACCGTAAAGTGCCAGACGTACCAAGTAGGGATGTCCCCCAATCAGGTCGAGCAGCGGTTGCAGTTGGCGTGTTCCCGCTTCCCCTTCTGCCCAATGAAGATGATGCCGCAGCGCAAGATCTTGAATTTGAGCCAGCGTTAATTCTGGCAGCTTGATCGGCAAACCAACATTAAAAGGAGACTGATTTAGGTTGAGGGGAATGTAGACTTCAGTAGAGTGAACGATGACAAGCCGCAGCTTTTGCCACACTTCAAATTCAGACGCATCTTCGTACCACGATCGCAACAGCGGCAAAAAATCCGCCGCCAATTCTGGATATTCAAAAATGCGATTGACTTCATCAATTGCCAGCACAAAAGCGCGATCGATCGACTTCAATAAATAGCATTGAAAATAAAGCGTACAGCTCATTTTGCTGCCCGTATCTGCGTTCCAATACTCGTCCATCGTTGGCGTTAAACCAAGCTGTTGACTGACATTGGCACAAAGCCAGCGCAAGAATTGATCGAGGGAATCGAAGATGGCGCGATCGGCTCGTTGAAGATTCAAACTTGCGGTCTGTAAGCCTTCCTGTTTGGCATGAGCAATTAGGCGATGCATCAGCGACGACTTGCCCATTTGCCGAGGGGCACGAATCCGAATCAAACTTCCCGGCTTGCCAATTTCTCGAAAAACTTGCGCTTCGATCGGTGGGCGATCGACATAAAAGCGAGAATTGAGCGGCACTGCTCCGCTAGGAAACTCCAGTGCATCGGGTGAGCTATCAGAATGGGAATCGATCGCTTGGGAATATCCACCGAATTGCAACTGGGTTCCTAAAGGATGCTGCTCCTGCTGATATCGTCGCAGTGCAGCGTGAAGGTTTTTCTTAGTGACTTTCTGGCCGATCGCTTGCGAGAGTGCCAGCCAAAGCTGTGAGCCGATTTCTCGAATATATCCATCACCATAGGCAAGCTCAGCCGCAATTTCTTCGTAGCCCTGCCCTAGCCAAGACCGACAGAAAACCATCTGCTGTAGATCGCTGAGGCGTTGCGGCTGCAAGGCTTGCTCCAAAACCACGAGGGCTTCATCGACACTCATTGCTTGAGCAGCCAGTTGGGACGAGCGTTCATCTACTTCTGATTTTACTGCCATTGGTTGAGTCGCCATCATTGCAGCCTCACCTTCCTGCTTGGTACACAACACTTAAAGGAAAATGGAAAAATAAGGAGCCTAGCTGTCTCTTTGCGATCGAAGTGTTTAAGAATACAGATGATTCCTACCAAACTCTGGCCGGATTGCTCTCCAAGATAAACAGCTTTTTCTACTTTGTCTGTATGAAAAAGTTGGATAGTGTCGGATCATCGATCGTTTTTTAATTAGGAGCTTTCGACTCGCTTTTTCAAAGAGCCACTTGACTGACATGACCCGCTACAATTTGCCAGCGGTTCTGCCGCTGTACCCAAACGCGAGTGAAGCGATAGGGTGCTGAAAAGGGTTCATGATTGACAGTTCCAGCAGCTTCAGCTTTGAGCGTCACCACAACGCAATCGCTGTAGTCGTGGATTTGGCGATCGCTAATCTCTACTTTCGTAAACTTCACAATGCCAGAGCGGTGTGCTTCTAAATCATCCTGCTTGCTGATGATCGAACCTGTGTGCATCGTGAAAACTAAATCATCAGCAATCAATTCATCTAGCACAGCAACATCGCTGGTAAGCATGGCTTGCCGCAGATCATCTTCTAACGTTTCGATAATGCTCATCTTTTCAACTCACGCTTACAAATCTACTTCTCACAGTAGTTCATAGATTGGAACTTGTCTGTTGAAAAACGTCGGGCAAAACGTCGGAAAACTGGTAAGTTTCTGATGCTATCCGACATTAATCTCCCACTTCCACAAAGTTCCAGCATCAGGATCAATCCGCTCTGATACTTTGATCATTCCGCACTTAGTCAATACGCTAACTGAGGCATTGCGTTCTGCCAGTGTGTGAGCGCAAACACAATCAACCAGCTTTGATTTAAACGCAATTTCAATCAACTGACGCGCCGCAGAGGTTGCAAAGCCTCTTCTCTGATAGCTTGGGGCAACAGAATAACCGATTTCAACTGTGCGCTGAGAATCAGGG
>JAAUTJ010000412.1 GCA_012031475.1 Leptolyngbyaceae cyanobacterium SM1_3_5
AGGTGAGGGTGCATGAGGGGTGTCGGGGATCGGGGTGGAGAGACGCGAAATCTCGCGTCTGTACAGGGTTAGGGGAGTTGGTGGAAGGCGGTTTTGAGGGTGAGAGGGTCGATCGACTCCAATCGATCGACTTCGCCCAAGATGGGGACTTGGCCGTAGTGGGCGATCGCGGCGCGATTGCTGGGATTGGGGTTACCGTTGAGGAGGATGCCCAAAATGGGAATTTGCGATCGGCGTAGTTGGGCGATCGAGAGCAGCGTGTGGTTGATTGTGCCGAGGCTGCTGCGGGCAACGAGGCAAACGGGCAGATTCAGCCAGCGGATCAGATCGATGATCAGGTCGCGATCGTTGAGCGGAACCATCAATCCTCCGGCTCCCTCGACGATCAGATGCGACTTATCTGTTGTGGGCAGGTGAAAATCCGTAAGGGAAATTTCGGTGTGGTCGATCGCAGCGGCGGCATGAGGGGAAAGCGGCTGCGTCAGGCAAAACCGTTCGGGAATGAAATGCGAGTTATCTAACTGAGTGACGCGCCGGACAAATTCCGTGTCGGTGATGCCCTCCAAACCGGACTGAATGGGCTTCCAATAAGCTGCACCCAAGCCTATTGTCAGCATGGCAGAAATGACGGTTTTGCCAACGTTAGTATCGGTTCCAGTGACGAAAAACTGCTTTGGAAATTCATTCATTGCGATCGCTCAATTACCCCATAAACAATTTGATGAGAAACGGTGACATCGCTCGATCGAGCATCCCAAACCTGAATTAAACGCTTCATTTGCGATCGCGTCAACTGCTTTCCGGTTGTGTTAAACCCTGCACCGATCGCCTTCATGCTCCTAAAGAAGTCTGCCGCGCTCGGAAACGACGTGGCGATCGTTTCTGTCTGATAAACAGCGCCAAACTGCTTCA
This sequence comes from Leptolyngbyaceae cyanobacterium SM1_3_5, assembly GCA_012031475.1. Taxonomy (GTDB): domain Bacteria; phylum Cyanobacteriota; class Cyanobacteriia; order Elainellales; family Elainellaceae; genus JAAUTJ01. The sequence goes on from JAAUTJ010000412.1 coordinate 913, forward strand.
GCAAATCTGCATCTGGTAGTAGGTTGACCGTAAACGGCAAGTTTAGTTCTTGACAGATCGCTCGCCATTCTGGAAAGCTCTCATAACTTGGATAAGAAATTAGCAGCAAACCGCCTAGTTTCAGTCGATCGATCAGGCGTTGGATGCTGGCAATCGATTGAAACCACTGCACTACAAATCCCGCCATAATTAATGCGTATCGCTCTTGAGAATCGAGGAATTCGCCGTCTAATTGCTGAAACTCGATCGGTACTTTTAACTGAGTTCTATCTAGGTTCTGTTGACAAAAAGTCAGCATTTTTGAGGATAGATCGGTGATCAGCAGCGATCGATCGCCAAATCGATCGACAAGCTTCTGCGTCAGGAATCCAGTTCCACAGCCAATTTCTAAAATCTTTCCGGCTGGGATTGATTGATCGTCTAGCAGCGAAAACAAACGATCGGCGTAGAGCTTTTGTAAAGCAGCTTGCTGATGATAGGTAGCGGGCGATCGTCCAAATTCGTTCGCAATTTTCGCTTTCATTAGGGTCGATTGCAGCAAATACCGCTGAATTACAGTCCAGCATTCCTGCCGATGCGTGAACGGCAACGCATGACCTGCATTTTCGATCGCATAATATTTGCTAGACGGCAGTTTTTCTTGAAGCTGTTGAAGCTGAATCGGTGAAATGATGCGATCGCTGTCACCCGCCAGGACTAGGATGTTTGGAATTTTTGCAAGGCGACTTGGCTCGATCGTCGAAATGCCTAGCTGCTGCAAGTCTTCTAGCAGCAATGAATGGTTAAATTCAGAGGAAACTGATGCTTTGAAAACCGCAGGCTGACAAGATTTTACGTGAAAGTTTGCTAAGACAACTTCAGGTTGAATTTGAAACTGTTTGATCATCCGATCGAGAATTTGCATCGATCGCCTCAATCGATCGATCGGATGAAACTGAAGAAAGCTGCTGAATAGAATTAAATAATCGGCCTGCTCAAGCTGGTCTTGCGGACAAAGATGCAGCCCAAGGAATGAGCAAAGATGATTTTTGTTGCGGTAGACGAATTAAATTTTGGAGCGGAAGGACGATCGAAATAGCCGCGATCGAACCGCTGAACCTTCCAGGTTGGCGGCAACAAATTCTCCCAATCCTGCCAGCAGAATTGGTCATAGCCCCAGCCATGATAGGCAATGATTTCGACATTCAGGCGATCGATCATTCAGGTTGGATGAAACGTTTTAAGGCACTGAATCAAATATTCTAGCTGTTCGTGGGTGTGGCAGCTAGAGAGGGCAAGACGCAGGCGCGAACTGTTGGCCGGAACGGTGGGCGGACGAATGGCGATCGCCAGAATTCCCTGCGATTCTAGCCAGTTTGAGATCTGCAAGGCTTGCGATTCATTAGGCAACAGCAGCGGAATAATTTGTGAACTCGACGCGCCCGGATTGAAGCCGATCGATCGCGCCATTTGCCGGAGCATTTCCGCACTGTCGGCTAAATGCTGTCGTTCTGCGTCCAGCGTCGGAATTAGCTTCAGGGCAGCGGCGATCGCGCCAATCACAGCCGGAGGCAGGGCAGTCGTATAGATGAAGCCCGGACAGCAGTTGATCAAATAGTCGCGCAGCTTTTGCGAACAGGCGACGAACGCGCCAAATGCGCCGAACGCCTTGCCAAACGTGCCGATCGCCACATCCACTCCGACTTGATGCGCGGCCAATCCCATGCCGTTTGTTCCCAAAACGCCGATCGCATGGGCATCATCGAGATATAAAATCGCGTCGTACTGCTGAGCCAGCGCGACCAGCGCATCAACATCGCTGCGATCGCCATCCATGCTAAACACCGTCTCGGTGGCAATCACGAGGCGCGAATAGTGACCGACAGCGGCTTGAAGTTGAGTTTCCAGCGCGGCAAGGTCATTGTGCGGGTAGCGGATCAGGCGCGATCGAGAGGCACCCTGCAAGAGGCTACTGTGAACCAGTCGATCGCAAAAGACGAGCGATTGGCGATCGAGCAGGGCGGCAAGGACGGTTGAATTGGCCTGAAAGCCAGAATTGAACAGCAGCGAGGCTTCCTGCCCATAAGCCACTGCAAGCTGCTGTTCTAGCTGCTCGTGAATATCGTAAGTTCCGGCTACGAGTCGCGAAGCCGTTGCGCCTGCTCCGTACTGCTGCGCGTAGGTTTGAGCCGCTTCGATCAGGGCGGCATGTTTGGAAAGCCCAAGGTAGTCGTTGGCGCTAAAGTTTAGCAGCGTTTGCCCCTGCCGCAACACATGAACTGCGTCAATGGGTGCGATCGGATAGAGCGATCGATGGCGCTGTTGCTGCTGACGTTCGGTCAGAGCGCGATCGACAAATTCCCATTTATCAAAACCCATATTAAACAGCGGGGCGATCGATTTTCAATCATAGCGTTTTAGAGCTTAAAAGGGCTGATGAAACTGCCAGTTTCTTTTGTCTTCTTTTTCTTTTTTGACGATCGCCAAATTGTCTACAACGGTGAAGCGATCGATGTCGTAATTCAAGTGATATAGAAATTCAGCGTTAAAAATTTTCTCGGCTTGCGGCCAGCGCAGGAACAGTTTTAGGATTCTGCTTTTCATTCTGTTTTTCAAGGCTTGCTTCGTCTGTTTTTCGATCGTAAATGCGGCTGTATTGTCTTGAACCAGTTGATAGGCTCGATTGGTTAAGATATAGCTCACCACTTTTCTGACGGACGGCATCCACAAATCATGTAGGCCGATCATGCCACCAGGAGAGAGCTTCTTGTCAATTAAAACAAATTCAGTCAGCGTTAGATCGAAAAGGTGAGAAGCATCAATAAAGCCGAACTGCACTTGCGGTAGGTCGGGAATTACATTTTCGGCAAAAGTTTCGTGAAATACAAAATGAGCGTCCAATCCGGCGCGATGAACCATCTCTAGCCCTACATAACCATAGGCCGACTGATAAGGATCAATAACATGATGAGTTCCTTTACCGTTGTCTGCTAGCGCTTGAAGAATCGCTAGCGTTGAAATGCCTTTGGCAAGACCCACCTCAACTGAGACATTAGGCTGCAACTGCCGTACAAATCCATACAAAGCAAGTGCTTCATTAAGCGAAATATTGGAATCCAAAGAGGCTGTTTCTCCAGTCGGAGTGTAGACCGTTTGTTCCTCAAATGCTTTTCGTAACACAGAAGGCAAATCTTGAAAGGTGTACTGAGAAGCGACAATACTCACTTTGATGCTCCCTCTATTCAAGTCTTTCAAAGACATTATCAAAAATCTACTTGAATGTCATCAGGGCAGCTTGGTGGAATCGGACAGGTTGTTTCGAGATGCAATTGCGATCGCCTGTTTGCGATCGCTAACGCCGAGTTTGTGCAGAATAGCGTGAACATGAACGCGCACCGTTCCCGTTGTAATATACAGCACTTCTGCAATTTCTTGATTGGTTCTACCGGCAATAATTAGCGTCAAAATTTCTTGCTCGCGCTGAGTCAAACTGTCAGCCAATCTTGCAGCGATCGAATCCGTTTGAACTTGATTTTGAAACGCAGCTTGAATTTCTGCGGTGGCGGTTGCATCCCACCAAGAAGCACCTGCTACGACCGATCGAATTGCCAAGATGAGCGTTTCTGCGGCGACTCCTTTGCGACAGTAACCTTGTGCGCCTGCTTCAACTAAACGAGTGATAAGCAATCGCTCATTGCGCGAGGTTAAAACTAAAATAGGCAGATTGGGATGCGCCTGTTTTAGTTGACGACAAGTTTCAATGCCGCCCAATCCCGGCAGGCCGACATCAAGAAGCACGAGAGCAAACGGTTGTTGTTTTGCCAGGTCGATCGCCGTTTCTCCATCCAATGCTTCGGCCAGTTCAATTCCAGATTCTTGCTGCAATCGCACCTGCAAACCGAGGCGAAAAAGTTCATCATCTTCGACCAAAAGAATTTTGAGGCAATCAATTTGTCCTTCGGTGGCTGCGATGTGCAATGGCGTAACATCGTCATCGTTTTTCTTTTCCATTACTTTAGAAACATTGATAAATCATCTAGATAAGTAATTGGGCTTTACATATTAATATCGGCTCCTTTTTCGACAAGATATCTCAAACAGTTGGCCGCCCGATCACCGATTTGGTTATTAATGCAAAGATGGACAGCCCGCCATCCATGGTGTGATGAAAAGTTAGGATCGACTGACTTTTCCTCGATTAGGAATCGGAGTATATTGAGCCGCCCGTTTATGCTAGCAATATGAATTGTGCTAAAACCCTTTGA
>JAAUTJ010000413.1 GCA_012031475.1 Leptolyngbyaceae cyanobacterium SM1_3_5
CGGGGTCGATCGTCAGCAGCAAATCGATTTCGCGAAATTCAATGTCACTTTCCAATTCGGCGGACAACTGCGGGTAAAGATCTTGACTTTCGCGGCAAAGCATTTGCAAAAGCGGCGTGGAGCCTGACCAGTAGGCGATGCCGCCGTAGCTGTAGTACGTGGCGTTTTGGGATGTGGCATCGAGCAGTAAAACCGACTGGCCGACTTTTGCCAGTTCGTAGGCGATCGCCGAGCCAGCCAGCCCGCCGCCGATCACGATCGAGTCATAGATTTTCATGGCGCTTCCTGCAAGACAACCGCATCGACTTCAATTTCCACCAGCATTTCCGGCAGGGCAAGACGGCTGACCTCAACTAGCGTATTGGCCGGAACGAATTTCGCGAAAAAATTCGCCGTGCGCTTTCGTCGCCTGCTGCCAGTCGTCCATATTTGTAATGTAAACTCGCGTCCGCACCACGTCGCGCAAATTGGCATCGATCGCATTTAGAGCCGCCTCAATTTTCTTCAGCACATACACGGTTTGGCCGTACAAATCGCCTAAGTGCTGAATTTCTCCCGCTGCATTGCTGGCCGTTGTGCCCGCCACGTAGACAAACTGCCCGACGCGCACCGCTCGCGAATATCCGGCGATCGATTCCCAAGGCGTTCCGGTCGAAAACTGCTGCCGTTCCATTTCTTGCTGTCGCAATCAAACTCGATCGCTACTCTACACCGAACTGATTGCGACGTTTGCACTGCACCAATACATTTAGCCGCAACCTTTTAGCCGCGATCGACCACTTCAATCAACTGCACATCAAACACGTCGCTAAACGCGCAAATCACCTGCCGCTGCACAGCGGCAAATTCGATCGCGCCAAACTGCGCCAAGCTGCCGACAGGTCGATTGCCAATGCCACAGGGGACGATCGCCTCAAATCCTGTCAGATTTGGGCAAACATTGATTGCGAAGCCGTGCATCGTAATCCAGCGGCTGGCCTTAATGCCGATCGCCGCCACTTTGTAGCCTTCGACCCAAACGCCTGTCAGTCCGTCGATCCGCTCACCGATCAAGCCAAACGGCGCGATCGATCGAATCACGACTTCCTCAAGCTGGCGCAGATACCAGTGCAAATCAGGCTGATAGCGCCGCAGATTCAAAATCGGATAGCCCACCAACTGCCCCGGACAGTGATAGGTGACTTCGCCGCCGCGCTCGACTCGACAGACTTTTGCCGCAGACTGCGCCGGATCAAATTTGACAAACTCCCAGCTTGCGCCTTGACCAAGCGTGTAAACAGGCGGATGCTCCAGCAAAACCAGGACATCTTCAAGTTCAGGGTTCGATCGCCGCGCTTCGACCAGCGATCGCTGCCACTGCCAAGCGGTTTCGTAGTCCATCAGTCCGGCCTGATAGAGGTGGCAGCGGTGTGGCGATCGAATTGGCTTGTCCGTAGAAGGCGTATTTTTGATTACCATTCAGTCAAAATTCAAGCGAGATTTAACACAATTTCTGGTGTAAAAGCCGAGCGACAAATCAAGAATAATGAACAGATGCAAATGATTCTAAAGCGGCCTGTTCTACAGAATACAAAGTGTTAGGGTAAAAGTATCACCCCTATCCTCCAGGGAGGAGCTTTATGAAGCTTGTGATTCAGGGCAAAAACATCGAGATTACTGATGCAATCCGCGAATACGTCCATCAGAAAATCGAAAAGGCCGTCAACCATTTTCAAAATTTAACCACAGAAGTTGACGTTCACCTTTCTGTTGCCCGCAATCCTCGAATCAATCCTCGCCAAACCGCAGAAGTGACGATCTATGCCAACGGTGCAGTCGTCCGGGCAGAAGAGAGCAGCGAAAATCTCTACGCCAGCATCGATATGGTTGCTGACAAGATTTGTCGGCAACTTCGCAAATACAAAGAAAAGCGCCAAGAGCAAATTCAAGCTCCGGTGAAAGCCGTTGAAGTGCTGGATGAATCAGCCGTTGGGGATCTGGTGAGCGATCGCGCCCCCAGCCTGCCGTCCCAAGTCGTCCGCACCAAGTATTTTGCCATGCCCCCGATGACCGTTGAGCAAGCCTTGGAGCAGCTTGAACTGGTCGATCATGATTTCTACATGTTCCTGAATGCAGAAACAAACGAAATCAACGTGATTTATGAGCGCAATCACGGCGGATATGGTGTGATTCAGCCGCGCCATCCCAACAGCAAAAACGGCAAGGTTGAACACAGCAAGTCAGCCGTTCATGCTGCCAAACGCTAGCAGCGATCGATCGATCGGCAGGTCTACGCCAGCACCATTTGCGGACTGAATTTCCTGCTTTAATAGAATCAGTCAACGTGTCGATTTCGCCTGATCATTTGCCTGATCGATCGGTTCGGAAATCGGCACGTTTGGTTGCGTTTTATTCTTCAGGATGGTGCGAATCGAGTGATATATGCCTACACTTTTTTGGCGAGTTCTGCTCGATCGATCCTGACATTGCCAGCCGGATTTGTGGGCAATTTGGCGATCGTTCCTGCCACTGAACTGATTACGACTGAACTGATTACGACTGAACTGATTGCTATTGTCGAACCCGAATTAAATTTGGAACTGCTTCAGCGCAGCGATGAGCAACTGATGCAGGCGGTTTTGAATCACGATCGCGTCCTGCGCGAACTGTTTGAGCAAACAACGCTGCTGCCCTTGCGGTTTGGCACTTGCTTTGTCTCAGAAGCCGGACTGGTTGAGCATTTGCAGACGCACCAGCAAGCCTATCAGGGCAAGCTTGCCGCGCTGTCCAATCAAGTGGAATACAGTCTGAAGTGTTCGCCAATTTTCCTGCCGGAGGCGGCGATCGACCCTGACTTGAAAGGCAAAGATTACTTTTTGGCAAAAAACAGCGCTTTTGGCAGAAACACAGCGGCAGCAAATGCAGCAGGCGCAACTGCGATTGCTTCAGGCCGCGATCGCGCAGTCCCATCCAGTGGCGGTCGGAGAATCGCAAGACGGCGTGGAGCGCTTGTATCTGCTGGTGGATCGATCGATCGAAGCGCAGTTTGAGCAGCAGTTTCAGCAGTGGCAGACCGACGCTTCCCTGTGGCAGTTGAGTCTGGAAACGGGACTACCGCCGTATCACTTTGTCTAGCGCATTACTGCGAAATCGGCTCGGCGGGCGGCGCAAGCTGAATCTTGGGGCTGGGATCGACAGGTTCAGGTGCTGGCGGTTCGGCTTGCGGAACAGGGGCGGGGGCGGGGGCTTCTGATAGCGGAGCCGGATCGGGCAAACTTTCCAATTTTGGTGCTTCAGCTTCGGGTTTACTCGACCTCTGGCGGCTCTTCAGAACGCGATACCGTACCGGGAGCGCTACGCGATCGCGATCGTGGCTGTTCCGGCTCAAACCGCTCCACCTGACGAGAACGCGATCGCGATCGCGGCTGAACATATTCCGGTTCTGCGTCCGGTTCGATCGCCTGTCGCTGCCGAGTGGTGCTGCGCCGTTCGATCGCGGGACTGGCTGAATCCAAGAAATCTTCACCGCTGTCGCTGTCGGCATACGGATCTTCGCCCAGCCAGTCGGTCTTTTTCGGGAAAAGCCTGTTCGCGGCTAAACAAGGCAGGAGCGCTGGTCGATGCCGCGCCGCTGCGAAATTTCCAGCCGATCGCCGCTCCGCTCAAACCTGCAAAACCTGCGGTAAACAGCAGGGCAATCGGCAACCAGCGCGGAAAGCGAGTGGAAGGTGCAGGAGTCGCGGGAGGCGAGGATGACGGAGCCGGGGCGATCGTTTCTGTGGGCAGGGTGGGCAGTTGAGGAGCGACGGGGATCGGAGCGGGCGGAGCGATCGCAGCGGCAACCGGAGCGGTAGGACGGCTGTTAACAGAACCGCTGACAGAACTTTCAATAGAATTGTCGGTTGTCGCAGGCGCACCCAAAACGGCAGGTGTCAAAAACGGCATCCAGTCTGTCATCTTGATGGGCGTTGGGGTTGGCTCTAGGACAACGTAGGGCAAAATTGTTTTCTTCAAAGCAGTCTCGCACGATCGCGCCTTTCAGTTGTCCCTGCTTGACGGTGGCGAGAAACTGCTGCCGCAGCAAATCAAAGCGCGGCGACTGCTGCAAGCTGGGATTGAGCGTGTGAATCACGACGGGATGATTCAAGCTGGTATGCATGGCGCGATAGCTGATGCTGGCATCGGTTTGATGCAGCAGCGATTGAATCAGATATTTGCCGTTTTGCAGTTTTGCGCCAGCCGTCAAGATCATAGAAATTTTTGTGAAATGGCTCTGCCGATTTTACCTTATGGAGGTTGGGTGTCGGGTGTCGGGTGTCGGCTAATCCGGTTGCTCGAAGTTTTTGGCGATCGCGGACGCTGCTTCATAGCGGAAAACGGGCGGTCAAGAATGCTTCGGCTGAGGCTCGATCGCGCACATCGCCGTCAAGCGTGGCGGCTTGTAGTTGACTTAACATCGTTTTGAACTGTTGTCCCGGACGGTAGCCGAGTTTTCGCAAATCGTTTCCGTCGATCGGCGGCTTCACGGTTGACCAGACGGTGAGAAATTGCCAGATCGATCGCCGGATCGGGCGGGAACTGCGGACGGCAATGAGAACGAGCGTCGCGATCGAGAACGCCTGTAGCTGCTGCACAATTTGGCTGGGGCGATCGGCGGCGGGCAAGTTCGCCTGTAAGTGCGATTCGATCGCCTCAAGTTGGGTCAGTCGATCGATTGTGTCAGCCGGAAGCTGAAGATTTTTGGCGACCGAGTGGCGATCGGGCGGTGAAAGCTGGGCGATTAGCACTTCAAGCAGGACGAGCCAGTGTTCGAGCGACTGAGCGCGATCGAAGCGGTTGAGCCAGCGATCGGCGCGGCGGAGTTGCAGATGCAAAACAGGCGTCATTTCCAGGTCAGGGTGCAGGCAGCGCAGTCCGCCCAAGTCTGAAAGCAGGCGGAGGGCGGGTTGCCAGTAGGCAGCTTCGAGCAGGTATTTCAGTTCGCGTCGCAGTCGAGTTTGCAGGGCGGGCGTTTTTTCCATCTCGGTCTGGATGCGATCGAAGACGCCGCTAGCGATCGCGTGGCGGATGTAGCGCTCGGTTTGTGGCTCGATCGTGAAGTGGAGACGGGTGGCAAAGCGGACGGCGCGATAGATGCGCGTGGGGTCTTCAATGAAGCTGTTGGTGTGCAGGACGC
>JAAUTJ010000414.1 GCA_012031475.1 Leptolyngbyaceae cyanobacterium SM1_3_5
GAAGCTCAAGCAGTATCGAGCGATTGCGACACGTTATGACAAGCTAGCAGAGACGTTTCTCAGTGCGATTTACATGGCGGCTTCTATCATCTGGCTTAATTGATGACACGCCCTAAGGCTTGAGTGGAAATTTTGTAGGAAGTTGGCTTGAGCAAGTTCCAAATCATCCGCTTGTTAAGGATTGCGGATTAATTAAAGCCAGGTTTTTAATTCTTGGGTTTTATGAGATTCTCGATCCTAAGTAGACCAATTTGGGGTGCTTTAGAAGACGATGTTCCTGAGTTGTGTAAATTACCCACATCTAGACCGTACGCTTGCGTCTGATTGGGAGCATCCCACTTTTGCAGAAACACCAAATTGCCCTTGCTAAATCCCTCTCCCAAAAAGGGAGAGGGACTTTGAGTTGGCTTGGTTCCCCTTCTCCTGCTTTGGGAGAAGGGGTTAGGGGATGAGGGCGGCTCGAATTGCAAAAGTGGGATGTTTCCCCGTCTAATTCGTGGGGAAAGTGGCCTGCTGAGCAATGTGAACTTACGCCCTGCGCTTTCTAAATGGCTATTGCAATGCTGCAACGTCGAATGTTAATGCTTGCAAATTGGAGTTTAGGATACTTGTTTTGGGATTCTTATGTCAAGAGCCATACTGCCCACCGTCTAGTTACAAAAAAAGATCGATCGTCAGTAAGATCCACAGTGTCCGTGTGAATTTCTGATGAAGTTGGAAGAAATTCCAGGCTTGTTGACAGAAACTTCGGTACTTTTGTGCGAGATTGTTATAGGCTAGAACGTGTCGATTGTTGTATTTGAGACCATTCTGCTTCTCTTTGGGAACCGCTTCAGCGCCTTTGTGGAGAGTAGTGGACGTTGGAATGCTGTCACTCTTGCTTTTGGGGCTACTTTAATTTCTCTGTAAATTGTTTGTTCCTGTTGCCTTCAATCGTGAGAAAAGTTAGACAAAAACACGCGAAGCTTGTAATGCAATTCTGTCTTAAATTTTGAGCAACCCTCTAGTAAGGAAATACGATGAAAGCACGATCGCAGCAACGGCCTAGCCATTTGTGATTTGCGATCGTATCAACTTGAATCCTCAAATTATTTGACCTAATTGAGAGAATTTGCGGTGCTAAAAATATTGAACTAAGTCGCGAGAACACCAGCTACCAATTGAGTTGAACCTCAATGTTTCAGACTGCTCATATCTCACGCCCAAATTCGGTTTTTTCCACACCGCTGCCAAACAAGCAACAGGAATTACGGTTCCCGATCGCGCTAAACTTGCAGCTTTAACTCGCGACACGCTAGATCTGATTGCAATCTCCAAATCGTCGAAACTATGCACAATAAGCCTTCAAGCATCACTTTCGGAGCATTGAACACCTGCTTTAGAAACCAGTCAGTCCGTGCTGCAAAAGCAGTCGCTCATCGATCGGACTTCTTCTTTCGCCTCCGTGCAGAGCTAGATCGCAATCCTGATGCTGCGCTGATTGTCGATCGCGAATCGGGCACAATTCTATCCATCAATCTGCCAGCATTTGAACTGTTAGCGATCGATGCCGTTGGTTTTCAGGTCCTTGACTTTGGCATTAATCAGAGTACTTACGAACGCATCGCTCAGCAACTTCAGCAAACAGGAACCGCTAGCCAAACCATCTTGCTCCATAATGCTGATGGAGATTTGATTGAGTGCGAGGCGGATGCGGAAGTTGTGCCTTACTACTCCGGCTGGATAGTGCTGTGCTTCGATGCTAATCAATCGCCGCCTTATCGCCGTCTGCCAAAGTTTTGAACAGGAGTTTTGCTTCGCCCTGATAAGTTCGATCGCAGTCAACTTCGGGCAGTTGAGCAACTCTCCACCGAATCACCCAACAGCACAAAATACTTAACTTCTCCAAAATCTCATAGCTGACCAAACAATTTGGATCATTTCTCAAGAAGATATCTGTAAAGAGTGCTGGGTCGATCTCCACTTGCGCCATTGCCTGAGTCGGGCTTTGGTTCCTAATTGAAGCCCTCAAGAGTAGATGCAGGTTGTGCTTTTGGTTTTCACTGAGAAAACGGTTCATGCTCTTTTGATTTGCGGGGTTACTCTGGCTTAACCGAGCATCAAGATAGGTGGCTAACTGCTGCATCTGTGGCAAAGGCAAGACTTCAATTTGAGCGATGATTGTTTCTAATCGATCGACTTGAGCAGGCTCAGGCGAAGCATCTTGAACAAACAGATATTTAAGAAGTTCTTCTTGAGTCCATCCTTTAAGCTGAGCAATGCGCTTAAGGTTGTTCTCGCTCGGCAAACGAATTTGTTTTTCCCAGTCTTGAATCGAGGTATAAGAGGTTCCGAGAAGTTTAGCGAACTCCCGCTGCGTTGTCCGCCCTCTCAACTCCTTGATGAGTTGCGCTAATCGCTCTTTAGCAAACTTGTCACTTTCTGCCGCTACTAAGATGACCATGCGATAGTTTTTGAGTAATTGCCTGAATAAAAGAATTGACCTTGCTTGCTAGTGCAGCAAGAGATGGGCAAGTGAATCGGTTTGCCACTGCCCAGTACTTCTGTTGGGTGACTTGCCAGCCTGAAGTTGCAGTCGTGGTGGTCTAGATGCATTACACTGATCTGTCATGCTCAGAGTCACCAGCAGCACCACCCACAGCGGACAGCGCTTGCCTCTGGCACTGCAAAAATCTTCGTCTTGCTTGAGTGTATCAATTAAACTGATGGTCATATCTGGTCAAGATCGACATATAACCCTCAGTCTAACTAAACCTCTGATGTAAGCCACTATTTTGACCAGTTGCTCACCTCAGAGGTTTAATTATTAATTATCTGTCGAATAAGTGTTCCGTTCTTCGTGTAGTTTTGTACGCTGTCAAGCGCGTTGGCAACCATCTGGGCATAGAGATCAGGTGGTGCTGGCGGCTTTTTAAGCGACTCCAGTAAAATGCAGTCTAACGCTGATCTGTCACTCTAGGCAGAAGAAAATTGGAGATTGCGAGGAGGATCAGTGCATAGCAGGCGACTAGAGAGGCGATTCATCAGTGCAACCAAACATTCTAACTCCGCTGATAAACGTGGAATCGGAAACAGATTCAGCCAGGGTTCGAGTAAACTTAAAATCACACTCAGTTGAATCACCAAGCGACTCAAGCAGCGCGGCAAATTCCGTTCACCCTCAAGCAATTTTGCCCGCGCGATTATTCAGTTTTGAACTCTCGACTATTCTTTGAAATCCGGCTGACTTTTGTGTTGGACAAGGCATTGATGAGCATGAGAGACTTGTTTTATCAGTTGAATCACGTCGATATTTCAATTAGTATTTTTACCTTTTTCAAGGCTTGTAAAACTCGACAAAACCAGCATTTCTGCCGTATCTACGTCAAGCTAACTGAGCAACTAAAGCACCAAAATTCAGCGGCAGTTTGCCCTGTGAAGATGTTAAAGTAAAGCTGGCAGAACGACTGACAGAAGTTGATAGTTAGATTCAATAGCTACTTCTACTGAAAGGTGAACTCGAAGGCTTGTTAGCAATGCAAGAAACCGAACCTGAAAGCTTTGAAGAAATCATCTGTCCGATTACTGACTATCGGATTATTGACCATCATTAGATCGCTGTAGCAGTTGCGATCGACAGCAAGTTAAGCATCGTATTCTTCTGGCACTACCTCTTCGAGAGGAAGTGCTTTTAATGCATGAATTGCTGCAATATTTCGATCGAAGTATTTTTGAAGAAATCGCTTGACTCTCCAGTGGACTAGAGAATTTAAAGTAGGGTCAGACCAGCAAAAACGTAAGCTCTTTAGATTGCGTTTTATTTAATTTATTCACCGAAGGCATCACCATGACTGTACAACTCAAAGTTCCAAATTTAGCTTGCCCAGCCTGCGCCAACACCGTCACCACTGCAATCAAATCGGTTGATGCCAATGCTGCGATCGAAGCCGATGCAAAAACCAAAGTAGTCAACACCGCAACGCAAGTATCTCAGGCTGAAATTGAAGCTGCGATCGCCGCTGTTGGCTATCCTGCTGCTTAGCTGATTCACTCGATTTCACCTGAGCCATGAGGTTTTTACGAATGGCTAAACTTTTCATTTTTTCTCATTAAGCGATTAGCAGAAATTGAATCCGGGTGCTATGGAAAATGCAACATTAAAGCTGCGCGGCATGAGTTGTGCGGCTTGTGCGAGCAGTGTAGAACAGGCCATTCGATCGACTCCAGGCGTGAGCGAATGCAGCGTCAATTTTGGAGTAGAACAAGCGATCGTCAGCTACGACCCGAAGCGAACCGATATCGAAACGATTCAGGAGGCGGTAAATGCAGCAGGCTACTCAGCACAACCGATTCAAGAGCAAGATTTGTTGAATGGTGAAGATGATGATGAACGGCGATCGCGCCAAATTGAATCGCGCCAACTTCAGCGAAAAGTGTGGGTTGGCGGAATCATCAGCACCTTTTTGGTGATTGGCTCACTGCCGATGATGACGGGTCTGCATCTTCCTTGGATTCCGATGTGGATGCACAACTTTTGGCTGCAAACAATTGTGACGGCTCCCGTGCAATTTTGGTGCGGCCAGTCTTTCTATATCAATGCCTGGAAAGCTTTCAAGCGCCACACCGCGACAATGGACACGCTGATCGCGTTGGGAACGAGCGCCGCCTATTTTTACTCGTTGTTTATTACCCTATTTCCGCAATTTCTGACCTCGCAAGGACTCACACCTCACGTTTATTACGAAACTGCTGCTGTTGTGATCACGCTGATTGTATTAGGACGACTATTAGAAAATCGTGCCAGAGGGCAAACTTCTGAAGCGATGCGGAAACTGATGGGCTTGCAGGCAAGAACCGCACGAATTGTTCGGAATGGAAAAGAACTGGAAGTGTCAATCGCCCAAGTTCAACTTGATGACATGGTTCTTGTCCGTCCCGGTGAGAAAATTCCGGTTGATGGGGTGATTGTCGATGGAGCTTCTTCGATCGATGAGGCAATGGTGACAGGCGAAAGTCTGCCTGTCAAAAAGCAAGCGGGCGACGAAGTAATTGGAGCAACGATTAACAAAACAGGCAGCTTTAAATTTCGCGCGACTCGCATCGGCAAAGATACTTTTCTCGCGCAAATTGTCAAACTCGTACAGCAAGCCCAAGGCTCGAA
>JAAUTJ010000415.1 GCA_012031475.1 Leptolyngbyaceae cyanobacterium SM1_3_5
GCGATCGATTTTCCTTTTCTGTCAAACAAATGTCAGTTCAACATTTCCGGTCAAGCGATTGAGTGAACAATTGAAATTGCTGCGATTTGCCAGATTGAAGCGATAAAAATCGACATCATCAGATGCACTCAGGGAGCCTCTCAAGGACAGCCTTCCTTTCTTCAGCTTTAGCTGAGTTGCTTGAGAAAAGCGATCGCAGGATCGTTGGTCATATCGTTGTTAAACCTCAGTGATAAGAACTTAATCGACTTTTTGCTGAGTCATAGATAGAACCGTGACTCAACAAAAAATGCGAGTAATTACGGCCACTAGACTTAGAGTGATTTTGATTGTTCCCGATGTCAGATTCTTTTCATCAAGACTTCATTTGTGGGGTCTAGCATTCTCAAGCCAGGGTTCCCAAGACCTGCTGCATAACTCAATTTTTTTCCTCACGGTCAAATTTGTGCCTCCAAAGTTCCCGAAATTGGCGGGATTCAGAGGGTGAAAAAGCACTCGTGCAGGAAATCTACCGATTTCGCGCATCCGATCGAGTCTCTGATGCGTACTCAAGATGTTTTGGTGAAATACAAACCCAGGTTTAACATGTCTACAAATAACAACTTCGATCGCGCCCAGAATCTCAGAGTGCTGCAACAGACCCGCGTGATTCGCGAAACGGCGAGTGCAACTGACAAGGTGGATTTTTTCAGCTTCCGCATCACTCGTCGCAGCAGCTTTCAAGGCTTGCTGAAAGGACTCCGAAGCAACGTCGATCTGACATTGTTCAACAGCGATCGCCAGCGCATCGCCATTTCCCGAAATCCGCGTCGGCAAGATGAGGCCATCAGCACCACGCTGGAGCGAGGCCGCTATTTCCTCAAAACGACTCGTCAAAGCGGCCAAACCGCCTATCGGCTGCGGCTGTCAGCCAGTTCGATCGATGCGCCGACTGCCACGACTGCGAAGTTTGTCGGGCTAACCAGCGACAACAGCTTGGCGCTTTTTAACAGCGACAACCTCACCAACGTCACCAGAGTTAGCGTCACTGGACTGCAAACGGGCGAAAGTCTGCGGGGCATCGATTTCCGCCCAAACAACGGTCAGCTATTCGGGCTGGGCAGCACCAACCGCCTTTACAGCATCGACCTGAGCAGCGGAGCCGCCACGCAAATCGGTCAGCCGTTTGTAGTTCCGCTCAACGGCACAAGCTTTGGCTTCGACTTCAACCCCAGCGCCGATCGAATTCGCGTGGTCAGCGATGCAGGTCAAAATCTCCGCTTGAACCCGGATACGGGCGCAGTGGTCGATTCCAATCTGGGGACACCGAGCATCGAGGTGGACGGTTCCCTGAACGGCGCAACCAATTCGATCGCCGCCACTGCCTACACCGAAAGCTTTGGGGGCGCAACCACAGCACGACTCACGCGACAGTTTGGCATCAACACTACAACCGATCAGCTATTTGAGCAAAATCCGTTCAACGCCGGAACGCAAATTTTAGTTGGCTCGTTGAACGTTGATTTCAGCCCATCGAACGGATTCGATGTCGTCACGCCGCAAAGTGGGGTGAACAACGCTTTTGGCTTGTCCAATTCGTCGTTGTATTCGATCGATCTAACCACAGGTGCGGCGACACTGGTGGGCGAAGTTCGTAACTTCACCACGCGGCTCAACTTTGTTGGATTGGCTGCAAGACCGTAATTGATGGGTTGCGATCGATCGGCAATTTCGTCTCCCGATCGATCGCGCTTCATGCCGGATTGCCTATCACGAAATTCGTGATTAAAATGGGCGATCCGGTATGTTTTGCGGAGCCGTTGCCGATTCGATCGTGACGGCAACTTTGGCAACTAAATCACGATTTCGATACACTTCAGGAACCACGATCGTCTGCGTGAAATTGCCGCGATCGTCTACTTGAAAAACTTCCGTTAAAATCGCTTGTTTGTCATCAGTTGTGTAGGGCGCATTCGGCGCTAATACCGTCCACAATGCGTACACTTGACCTGCCTGTAAAGGCGGCAGATTTCGCATTTCGATCGTCGCTTCCAAGCGGTCAGGATTCACAGACACCGTTGCCGTTGCTGGTGCGGAAGAATTAGCAGAGGTTGGCTGTAGGGAGTAAGTTAAAGGGGCAGATTGTGATTCGATCTGAGCCGTTTGTAAAGTCCGCCACAGCCGATAGTTGCTGCCTGCCAAAACCACAATCAGAGCAGCAGCGCCGATCGCAATTGCGCGTTGAGGAAAGCGAGGCGTAATGGCAACGGGTCGATCGCTAATCGCCAGAATGGTCGATCGCAATCGATCGGGCGGGGCAATTTCTGGCGGCGCATAAGCGAGTTCTAGCGCCTGCTGCATCTGGGCAACGTTCAAGCAGCGATCGCCGGATCTTGCGCGAGAAGCTGCACAAATTCTGCGGCCTCTTCCGGTGACAAGTCGCCCAACACATAGCCCGCAATTAATTCCTGTTGTTCTGGAGGCAGAATTGCCATAAATCACGGTTGAGAAATGTTGATGAGTATTTGGCGTAATTGCAGCAGTCCTCTTCTTGCTCTTGCCTTCACCGTACCAAGGGGAATGTTTAATCGCTTCGCGATTTCTGATTGACTTAGCCCTTCATAATAAGCCAGTCTCAGGATTTGCTGTTGGCTTTCGGATAGCTGGGAAAGCGCTGTTTGCACTGCTTGAGATTGCTCTTTTTGAAATACGAATTCTAACGGTGAATCGGATGCATCTTCACGCCGATCGCCACGCCAACGAGACAGAAATGCCAGCGCACTCCGCCGCGATCGCAGCCGATCGATCGCCCGCGATCGCGTCAAAATTGCGAGGAATGTTCGCAGCGAACCCCGTTTTGGTTCGTAGGAACAGCCACGCACTAAGGTAAAAAAAATATCTTGCGTTAAATCTTCGGCTTCTTGGGTGTTGCCAAGAACTTTAAGCGCCGATCCGTACACTAATCCGGCATGGCGATCGTACAAAATTTTGAGTGCGTCTGTTTGACCCGCCCTTAATGCTTGAAATAGTTCTGCATCGGTCTGATTCGATAAAGACATTTTTCAATCATGCAGCGGGTCGGTAAACGGACAGAACCGATCGATTCGCCGCCAGCAGCTTATTGTACGTGAAAACTGCTGAGGGTTAAGCACTGGGCGATCGCGCCATTAAAATTGGGGTTTAGAAGCATCCACTCCTAAACCCCGATTTCGGTCGCCATCAAATCTACTGAGGTCTGCAAATAAATCCGGCTGGCAGTGCTTCCGGCGTTGTTCCGGGCGGGCAGTCCTCTTGCGTGACGTTGCCGCTGTTTGGCGCAGCAGGCGAAGGCGAGCCGCCGTTCGTCCGCTGGGCTGGAGCCAGTCCCAAAATCGGACCGACCAGCGCCAGCACTTCATCCGCAGTCGCGAACCCGTCAAAAGCTTGATTGGCAAAATCGATCGGAGTCCGCGATCGATTTTCGTTGTAGATCACCTCATTGGGGCGACGAATCCAAGGGCGAACATCAGCATTTTGCAGCACTTGCCGGAGATAGCGAACGCCCGCCGCGTGACGCGCTTCGATCGTGTGAATTTCCAGCGCTCCGGCCAAAATCATACCAATTTAAAAAGCGAACAAGGCAGATCAAAGAGGATGCAGGGATGCAACCCAGACGGGGATAATGCTCCAAAAACCATCTGCAATCCATGCCGTTTAAATTGGTAGTATTAGGCGACCAAAGCGCCATTGATCCGGTTGGTAATCAGGTTGAGCGAACCGACGATTTGAATAATCTGCTTGGGCGTGTAGAGTTCGTCGTAGGCGCGTCCCCGAAACGGATTTAGATCGGGATTCAAGTTAGAGGCGCTAATCGCCTGCTCGTTCATTGTTTCTGTGACCGATCGCCGCAGCAAAGCGCGAACGCCCGCCGCATGACGTGCTTCAACCGAAACGATCGACCCCCGCCGCCAGAAGATAGGTTGGATTGGTCAAGCTCGTCCCTGCGCCGTTGTAGGCGTGGACGCCCGTATCTTCCAGCAAAACAGCGGCATTGAGAATGCTGTCGCGGCTTCTCAGCAGCCTTGCCAAGCCCGCCCGATTAAATCTCAGGTCTTGGGTTCGGAAAATGGCGTTGTTGCCCAGCACGTTTCGCAAAAACGTGACGTGCGTGGCTTCATGGGCACCGAGAACTTGCAGATACTCGCGCTCTCTGGGTCGCGAATCGCGTTCGATCGAGCAGCGGCAGCATAAAAGGCCGACTCCAGATCTTCGAGCAGCAGGGCAAAATTGAGAATGCCATCGTCATCCGCGCTGAAGGTCAAAGTTCGCGCTGCTCGTTCCGGCGTCTGGGCAAGTAGGGCAGTGGGCACGGTTGTCAAGGCGGCGGCTCCCAGACCCACACAGCCCCCATTTGATCAGTTTGCGTCGTGACGTTGGTGTCATAAAAATAATCCTGGTAATGGGATTGAAGCGGGTGAAACCACACAATTCCATGCAAAAGCGATCGCCCAAAAAAAGCTCGATCGACGGTTCGCCAGTTTCGCTTAACTGCCAATTCTGAGGTAGCTCAGATCTTGCCCCTGTTGCCTGACCCGCCCAGAACTGAAGTTCGGGCTAAAAGCTCAAGTCACAAAACTGACTGAGGAGCAGGCTGTGCCAAAGTTGCAACCCGTTTGAACGGTTTTCGCTTTGAGGCCGGAAATTGATTTCTGGTCGGTGTGGCGACGGGTGCAAGATCTCAGATCGTCAAATTAGCTTGGCGGAACTTTTCTGAATCATGTTTCAGCAAGTTCACGTTTGCCAGACCAAAAACTGCTCACTTTCTGCTCACTTTTGCTCAATCCAATCTTTTTAGTCTGCTTGATTCGAGGATAGTTTGCGATCGAACACAGTTTTTTGTTCTTCATCTGCAATCTTTTGGTGATGCTTAATAATCTACTGCCGAATACTTTCAACTGACTTTTGAAACTTTTTCTTTGACATCGCTTGTGCGATCGCATCCCGTCATACTTCGAGTTTAACAAACAAAAAACCAGCGAGATTCGATCGATCCCGCTGGCCTCATTCAGTTAGTTTGCAACTTAGTACGTTTCGACGTGCCAGCGATCGCGAATCGACTTCTGGTAGTCTTTCCACACGACGCCATCTTTGG
>JAAUTJ010000416.1 GCA_012031475.1 Leptolyngbyaceae cyanobacterium SM1_3_5
ACTTGACGGACGATGTGATTGAGGAGGCGATCGCCACCACGCTCGAAGTGGCCGAAAAAGTCGAACCCTACGAGATTTTAGGCGAACCCCGCATTCCTGACTATCCAGTTCCCCCAGGCTACACGGCTGAGAATTACTTAGAGCAAGTTACTTGGGAAGGATTGTTGAAACGGCACAAAGTGACGACACGCGATCAGATTGACAAAACCTATTGCGATCGCCTCGATTATGAACTGAAAATGATGCAGCAGATGGGTTTTTCCACCTACTTTTTAGTCGTGTGGGACTACATCAAATATGCTCGTGACAACAATATTCCCGTTGGTCCCGGTCGAGGTTCTGCTGCTGGATCTTTGGTTGCCTATGCGTTAGGAATTACCAACATCGATCCGGTTCATCACGGCTTGCTGTTCGAGCGATTCTTGAATCCCGAACGGAAATCAATGCCGGATATTGATACGGATTTTTGTATCGATCGCCGCGACGAAGTGATTCAGTACGTCACCGAAAAATACGGAACTGAGCGCGTTGCCCAAATCATTACCTACAACCGCATGACCTCCAAAGCGGTGCTGAAAGATGTGGCGCGAGTGCTGGATATTCCTTACGGGGAAGCCGATCGCATGGCGAAACTAATCCCGGTTGTGCGTGGTAAACCCACTAAGCTCAAAGTGATGATTTCTGATGAAACACCCGCCCCGGAATTCAAAGAAAAATACGAGAAAGATGCGAAAGTTCGCCATTGGCTTGATATGGCAATTCGGATCGAAGGCACCAACAAAAGTGTCGGCGTTCATGCAGCAGGCGTTGTCATTTCTGCACAGCCGCTCGATGAAATTGTGCCGCTTCAGCGCAATGCTGACGGCAACGTTTTTACACAATATTTCATGGAGGATATTGAGGCATTAGGACTGCTGAAAATGGACTTCTTAGGGTTAAAAAACCTGACGATGATTCAAAAGGCGATCGATCTGATCGTAGAGCATCGTCAAGAATCGATCGACCTCGACAACTTACCGCTCGACGACCCCAAAGCCTACAAACTGCTTGCCAAAGGTGAACTTGAAGGCATCTTTCAGCTTGAGTCATCCGGGATGCGGCAAATCGTTCGCGAACTCAAACCCGATGGCCTTGAAGACATTTCTTCCGTCCTCGCGCTCTATCGCCCTGGCCCACTGGATGCCGGACTAATTCCACGATTCATCAACCGCAAACACGGACGCGAAAAAATTGAGTACGATCACCCAATTTTAGAGACGATTCTAAACGAAACTTACGGAATCATGGTCTACCAAGAGCAGATCATGAAGATCGCGCAGGACATGGGCGGCTATTCGCTGGGACAGGCCGATTTGCTGCGGCGGGCGATGGCAAAAAGAAGAAATCCGAGATGGAGAAACATCAGGAAATTTTCGTCGGTGGCGCATCTAAAAAAGGCGTGAAGCCGAAGGTTGCAACCGATCTATTTGAGCAGATGGTGAAGTTTGCCGAATATTGCCTCAGCTACGATACCGAGATTTTGACACTCGAATACGGTTCACTTCCGATTGGCAAAATTGTCAAAGACCGACTTCCCTGCACCGTCTATAGCGTTAACGAAAACGGCTTAATCTACGCTCAGGAAATTGCTCAGTGGCACGATCGCGGCCTCCAAGAAGTCTTTGAGTATCGCCTCGAAGATCACACCAAAATTCGCGCTACGAAAGACCACAAATTCATGACAACAAAGGGCGAAATGGTGGCGATCGATCGCATTTATCAGCAAGGCTTAGAACTGAAGCGCGTCGAGGTTCGATCGACCGTTACAACCGGAAGCACTCTGGGCACACTGCAAGGGTAATTTTGCCAGATGGAGTCAAAATCGTGGATGCAGTGACCGTAACCTTTACCGTTGCCAATTGGATTGCTGCTGGATTGGCAGATGGAACCTTCGAGCGTGTTGGTGGAGTGATTCGCGAGGTTGACACAAAGCGCGTTGTGGGCTGGTTAAGAGAAGCCGCCGGAAGTAACGGCATACCACTTCCGAATGGCGGTGCGCTGATTGAATCCTTGGTCAGTCCAATTACAAATGCAGCAAATCAGGTAACTTCAATCGCTAACACTGGAATTGGCGCTTTGCAGATTACTTCTGCTGCAAGTATTTTGAATCTAGGCGTTTCGGTGATTGGGTTTACGGTGATTTTGCAGCGGCTTGGCGAGCTAGAAGAACGCTTGCAAAAGTCTCAAGAACTGCTGAGCAAAATCGATCGCAAAATCGATTTGAGCTTCTTTGCAGAATTTCGAGCCGCGCTAGATTTGGCGATGAATGCTTTCACGATGAGCAAGCCGGAAAATCAGCAGAAGCAGCGCTCTCTCAGCAATCAATCGCTTTCTAAAAGCGGAGCATGTTTACTTGGGTTTGGTGCATCAAGAGCTAGAGCAAAAAAGCCAAATCATCGATGAATATTTGCTGATGTTGGCGTTAGCTTATATTGCTGAAGCACGCTGCTATCTCGAACTGGAAGAATTTGACATTGTGCCTCAACGTTTACAGGCAGGTGCGGAAAAGATTCGAGCTTGCCTGCAAACCTACGTCAATATGCTTTTGACTTCAAATCCTGCGGTTTATCTGCATCCCGATTTCAAGGGACAAATTGATCTCAAGCGGTTAACCAAAATCTTTCAATGGCTCGATCCCACAATCGATGAAAGCGCTGTTTTTGAGTCACAGCGCGATAATTTGTTCAGTCTGATGTCTGAACAGAATTCCAAAGGAGGCTACAGATGGGTGGAGTCTCTACCAGCAGCGATTGTCACTCGAAAAGAAGTAAAAGGCAGTATGTTTGGCAATCGAGAAGAAACTAAGCAAGAAGCAATGAGGCGGCTTCCGCAAGCGATCGAAATGATGGAATCGATGATCGAAACGCAGCAGCGATTTGAAGTCTATCAGGTCGAAGTGCAGGCGATCGCGCAGCTTGGTATCAGCTTTCATGAATGGCTCAAGCTTGAACCCGCAGAACCTCAGCCTGAAGGAGCAAACTTAATGTACATTCTTCCTTCCCAGCCTTTAGAATTTTCGTAATGCGAGTCGAGGAATCAAGCATGAACGCGATCGAAATTGACCTCAAGCCTGTTGTGAATTTGACTGACGATCAGTATTTCGATTTGTGTCAGGCAAATTGCGATCTGAGAATCGAGCGGACTGCTCAAGGGAAACTGATCATCATGCCACCGACAGGCGGAGAAACTGGAAATCGCAATGTTGAAATCTCCTATCAGCTACAGGCTTGGAGTCGGCAAAACAATCTCGGCCTTGCTTTTGATTCCTCTACCGAGTTTAAGCTACCAAACGGGGCAAACTATTCGCCGGATGCAAGCTGGGTGATTCGAGAAAAATGGAATGCTTTAACAACAGAGCAGAAACAAAAGTTTCCGCCGATCGCGCCCGATTTTGTGATTGAATTGCGATCGCAAAGCGCTCCCGGAACGGTATCGAAAACCGATTCAATGACACAATTGCGAAAAAAGATGCAGGAGTACATTGATAGCGGTGTGCGGTTGGGCTGGTTAATTGATCCAGAGAATCGAACTGTTGAGATTTATCGGATCAATCAATCTAAACGAACGATTCAAGATGCAGAATCACTATCCGGTGAAGAAGTTCTACCAGAATTTGTATTAGACTTGAGGCCAGTTTTTGCCAGTATTTAAGTGTTGTGAGGAGCGATCGATCCATGAAAATTATCAGCCGCCAGTCTTTGGGAATTCAATCTGTTTTTGATATTGGTGTGGCTCAAGACCACAATTTTTTGTTAGAAAACGGTGCGATCGCTTCCAACTGTTTCAACAAATCACACTCGACCGCTTACGGATATGTCACCTATCAAACCGCATTTCTAAAAGCAAATTACCCCGTTGAATATATGGCGGCGTTGCTGACAGCCAACAGCGGCGATCAAGACAAGGTGCAAAAGTATATTGCCACCTGCATTAGCATGGGAATCAAGGTCGAGCCGCCGGACGTGAATCGATCGGGCATTGATTTTACGCCGCTGCAAGACAGCATTTTGTTTGGATTGTCGGCAGTGAAAAACATTGGCTTGGGTGCGATCGAACACCTCCTGATCGCTCGTGAAGAAGGCTTGTTTCAATCACTTCCTGATTTGTGCAGTCGCGCCGATTCACGCACAATTAACCGCCGCGCCCTAGAAGCGTTGATTCAGTCTGGGGCGCTTGATAGCTTGAATCCGAATCGCAACCAACTGATGCAAGACCTCGATTTGGTTTTGGATTGGGCGCAATCACGAGCAAAAGATCGAGCGATCGGACAGGGCAATTTGTTTGATTTGATGAGTAGCGCAACAGAAGCGACAGCAAGCTTTGAAACTGCACCGAAAGCTTCACCTGTACCCGATTACCCGCCACAGGAAAAGCTGAGGCTGGAAAAAGAACTGCTGGGATTTTATATTTCTGATCATCCGCTGCGGACAATTCATGAAGCTGCAAAAATTCTCGCACCGATTAACCTGAGCGACCTGGGAACTCAAGCTGATAATTCGATGCTGAGCGCGATCGTGATGGTGTCGAGCGTTAAACCTGTTACGACCAAAAAAGGCGAGCGAATGCGATCGCACAAATTGAAGACTTAACTGGGCACTGTGAAGCCGTTGTTTTCCAAAAGCCTTCGATCGAATTGGTGCAGTGGTTGAAACGGATGCGCGGCTGATGATTTGGGGAAAAGTCGATCGCCGGGACGATCGAGTCCAGCTCATCATTGAAGATGCAGAACCGATTGAAACGGTGCAAATGGTGTTAGTTGAACTGGAGCCAAAGACGGCAAGTGACATTACGAAGCAGCATCAACTTCGTAACGTTTTACTGAACCAGCGTGGCGAAGGTGATAAGGCAAAAGTTCCAGTCGTTGCGGTAATTTCTGCAAAGGAACATCGGCAGTTTGTGCGGTTGGGCGCTCAATTTCGCGTGTTAGAACAACAGTCTGCTGTTAATGCTTTGCTTCAAGCTGGATTTCAAGCAAGAGCTACGGCACTGGCAGGCACTTAGCATCAGTTTAATCGCAATTCGATCGCTGCCTGTTATGATTTGAAACAACGCCGATCGGA